>NZ_BAAATR010000010.1:0-210117 GCF_039533515.1 Kitasatospora cystarginea
GCGTCCAACTCCACCTCCTCGAACTCCTCGGCATCGAAGTCACCCGAACCCGCTGGCCACAGACCTGAAACGGTGACCTGCGAAGTACGGGGCTAGGGCGTTGTACGCCTGGATGTAGGCGCCTTTGCTGTTCCTCATGATCCGTGAGTCGGGGTCGGTGAAGTTGGCCTGGGCCTTGGACTTGGAGGCGTTCGCTTCGAGCTTCGTGCCGTCCGGGGCGACGCGGCCCGTCTTGACCATGCCGAGCCTGGTTGCCACGTGCAGGGACTGGGCGAACAGGTCGGTGAGGGCGTCCAGGTGGCGGCGGCGGAACCGCGATATCGAGCGGAAGTCCGGGGCCTGGTCGGCGGCCAGGTAGCGGAACGCGATGTCGTCGGCGCACCTGCGCTCGATCGCCCGAGAGGAGCGCACCCCGGTGGTGTAGCCGTAGATCAGCAACCGCACCATCAGCCGGGGATCGTAGGGCGGGTAGCCGCGCTTCTCGGTCCAGCGACGGGGGCAGCAGCAGGACCTGGTACGGGTCGAACGCCCTGAACCGCTTGTCCACCCCGGCCGGACGGCCCTGCGACTTCCTCTTCTCTACCGGCTCGACCTCGAACAGCCCATCCCCACCACTCATACCGCCGTCATCCAGCACGAATGATCAAGAAGTGCGAGTGGATCGCCTCCCCGCCGTCATGTGTGGCGTCACTCCTCTTGGCGGAAGTCCAGCATGTAGAAGACCTTGTCGTAGCGGCCGGTGCCGACAGCGACGAAGTCGGGTAGACGGCCGTACTCGCTGAAGCCCAACGATCGGTAAAGGTGCAGGGCATTGCTGTTGTCGCCACGGGCATCCAGGGTGAGGATCTCGATTCCTGCCCGCCTGGCGTCAGCGACCAAGCCAGCGGTGAGTGCACGACCGATACCGCGACCATGGGCAGCAGCATCCACCGCGATCTTCTCCAGGTCGGCGTGCGGGCGATGCGTCGGTCGCGCGTAGCGCAGCCAGTACCCCAGCCCGACCAGCCGACGGTCAAGGTAAGCGGCACGCACGGCTGCATCGCCGGCGTGCACCGCGGAGATGACATGGTCGAGGAGTTCCGACACCTCATCGCGCGACGGAGGTTCGACCCAACCAAGTGCAGCACCTCCACGGACCAGGTCCGTCAGGATCTTGTGGGCCGACTCCGCGAACCGGACCCCAAGGTCTGGATCGGACGTCAGCTCCGTCGCGTCAAGGATCACGGGCTCACGGGTTCCACTGCTGGTCATGGCCGTAGTCATGACCAGCAGCCTAACCAGCCCAAGTTCCATTGGGGAGGCCCTCCACCCCAGCCCCCAGCCGTGACCGAGCCCTGTTACTGACCCACGCTCCTAGCCGAAGGGAAGTCGCTGGCCGCGATCGGCCGGGAGGTACGGCTGGACCGCTCCACTGTGCGCCGCTTCGCCCGCGCGGGCGGCATCGACGAGCTCCTCATCAGGGCGGTCAAGCGGCAGTCCATCCTCGACGAGTACAAGCCCCACCTGTACCAACGCTGGAACGAGGGCTGTTACGACATCCCCCGGCTCCACCGTGAACTCCGGGAACTCGGCTTCCCCGGCGGCCTCCAGACCGTGCGCCGCTACCTTCGGGAGGTCAAGCAGCACGGCTTCCCAGCGATCCGGCCGCGCATATCACCGGTCTCTCGGGGGAGTTCGACACCCGCAGCCAGCTCCGGCCAGCAGCAGGTCTTGTCGAGCGTAATGTTTTGAGCGTAGCCTCTCGAAACATGTCTTCTGAAGAAGTTCGACATGTTCCCGGACACCCGTCAGTTGCCGACCGCCCGCTCCGGCAACTGACGGACCCCAAGACGATGAGGGCGGTGGCCCACCCGACCCGGCTCGCACTCCTGGAGGCGCTCAACCAGCGCGAACCGCTGACCGCCACGGAGGCCGCCGAGATGATCGGGGAGTCACCGACGAACTGTGCCTTCCACCTACGGACCTTGGCCAAGTACGGCTTCGTGGAAGAGGCCGGTGAGGGGCCCGGCCGGCGCCGACCGTGGCGGCGCAAGCACATCGGCTTCGTGGTGGACGACGCCGAGGGCGATGTGGAGATGGGCCATGCGGCCGAAGCCCTGGCGCAGTTGCTGTGGGAGACCTGGCTAGCGCGGGTCAACACGGTGAATGCCCGCCGTTCCGGCTTTGAAGAGACCTGGCGGCAGGTCACCAGCGGCATCGAGAACGTGGCCTACGTGACCCCGGAGGAGGCCCAGCAACTGAATGCCGAACTAAGCGAAGTACTCGACCGCTATCGGGACCGGCTGGAGGAGCCTTCGCGCCGCCCGGCCGGAAGCCTGCCGGTGGAGATGCTGCTGTTCACGTATCCGCTCGATGCGACCAGGCCGGAGGCATGAGCTGATGCGCAGGCTGTGGGGGGACCGAAACGCCCGGCTCTACATAGCCGGGCAGAGCCTGTCGACCTTCGGCGACTCGGCGCTGTGGCTGGCTCTGGGGATCTGGACCAAGATGCTCACCGGGAGTGCTTCGGCCGCGGCACTGTCGCTCTTCATGTTCACTCTGGGGAGCCTGTCCGGACCGGTCGGGGGGATGATCGCCGACCGGATGCGCCGTCGCCCCCTTCTGATCGCCGCCAACCTCGCCACCGCGGTCCTGGTTCTACTCCTGCTCCTGGTCCACGACCGGAACCAGGTGTGGCTGATCTACGCCGTGATGTTCGGCTACGGCCTGTCGGCCGGCGTCCTCGGCCCGGCCCAGACGGCCCTGCAGCAGACGCTGCTCCCCGAGGAGCTCCTGGGCGAGGCGAACAGTGCCCTGCAGACGGCCCAGTGGGGAATGAGACTGATCACTCCGCTCCTCGGCGCCGGAATGCTCGCCACAGTGGGCGCGACACCAGTGATCATCGGGGACGTGGTGACGTTCCTCGTGGCCATCGCCGCGTTGTTCGCTGTGCGGGTCCACGAGGAGAGGCCGGCACCGACCGAGCAGCACTGGTTCGCGGAGGCGATCGCTGGCGGCCGCCACATCGGCGCCACTCCTGTACTGCGGCAGCTGACCCTGGCTGGCGTGCTGGCCACGACCGCCTTCGGGCTCTCGGAAACAGCCCTCTTCGCTGTTGTGAGCAAGGGTCTGCACCGTCCCGACGCCTTCCTCGGGGTGCTGATCTCAATCCAGGGGGCCGGTGCCATCGTGGCCGGGATCACGGCGGCTGCGATACTGCGCCGTCTCAAAGAAGGCCGCCTTGTCACCCTGGGCCTGGCCACCGCCGCGTCCGGTTTCCTCCTGCAGATCGCATCGTCGACTCCGGCCGTGCTCGTGGGCTCAGCGCTCATCGGCTCCGGCCTGCCGTGGATCACCGTGGGCATCATGACGCTCCTCCAGCGCCGCACACCACCAGACTTGATGGGCAGGGCGGACGCGGCGCTCGACCTGGTTCTCTGCACACCGCAAACGGTCGCCATCGCTCTCGGCGCCGGATTGCTCGCCGTGATTGACTACCGAATCCTCCTGCTCGCCATCGCATGCCTCATGCTCGCGGCGTCCGTCTTCCTGCTCACCCGGCCCGAGCACCGCGATATTGCTCCGGAGCGACCGGCTACGGCTACGACTGGCGCCGTCCCGTGACCACCCCCTGACGAATCGGCTGTGGCGGACCGGGCCCCGTCCGCCACAGGTCATGCCGAAACCTGGAGGCCATCCTGGGCGGGGCGGGTTTGGTGAAGTCGACGTCGAGATGCGGCTCGTACGCCTCCGGCCGCAGTTCCATGACCTCACCGTCGATCTGCCGATACCGGACAGGGACCCTCCCGCTCCTCACCGCACCCACGCTTGCTGACCCTAGGAGCAGAACAGGTGCGGCCAAGATCTCGATCGGGTGATTGTCCGGCGTCGTTGCAGCAGGCGACGGACAGGTCCCTGGTTTGCGGACGTTTCGTGTGACTACGCGTTGAGGACGGACCGAGCCTGGGCGAGTTTGGCCTGGACCTCGGTCTTCTTCGCCGTCAAGGCGAACCGGCGCCCGGTGCGATTGGCGAGTCAGGTACCGCCGGACGGGCGGGAACGGAGCCTTCGGGCTCGAAAGCCTGTGGAGACTCGGTAAGACCGGCGGAAACGTCGGCACAAATCGTTGAAGCAGGAAGCCACGGTCGTGCCGCTTCCGACGGTACGGGCCGGAATCTCCCGGCTTCAGTCGGGAGAGCGCGTCAATCCAGCACCGCGCGGAAGACGCGCTCGCCGATGCCGCCCATCAGCGGGTTGTCCGCCGAGTGCGTCAGGAAGACCAGGGATAGGGCCAGCGCCCATCCGCGGGCCCGCTCCCAGGTCGCGTCGTCCGCGTGACCGTACGCCTGCCGGAGGGCGGCTCGCTGCTCCGCCGTGAACAGCATCCAGGCCACGGACAGGTCGGTCGCGGGATCGCCGGAGGTGACGTCGCCGAAGTCGATCACGGCGCTGATTCGGCCGTGGTCGACCAGGATGTTGGCCGGGTGCAGGTCCCCGTGCAGCCACAGCGGCGGACCGTCCCATGCGGGTGCGGCGGCGGCCGTCTCCCAGACGCGTTGCGCGGCGGCGCGGTCGGCCGCGTCGGCGACGTGCGCCAACCCGTTCAGAACGCCCTCGGCGCGTCCGGCCAGCGGGATCCCGCGAAACGGGTTGACGGGCGCGTCCGGCGGGGCCGGGGTGTGCAGCGCGGCCAGGAAACCGCCGAGTGCGGTCGCGGCCGACCGGAGGTCGTCGGGCGCCGTCCGCGCGGCGATCCGGCCCGGGAGGAACGGCACGACACTCCAGGACCACGGGTACTGCGCCGTCGGCCGCCCGACGCGCACCGCTGCGGGTACCGGCAACGGCAGGCGAGTGGCCAACTCGGGCAGCCACCGCTGCTCGTGCGCGACGAGCTCGGCGGCCTTGGCGCGCCGCGGCAGCCGGACGAGGAACTTCTCACCGAGTCGGCACACCAGGTTGTCCCAGCCGTTGGCCAGCACCTCGATCGACAGGTCCGCGAGGTCGGGGTGCTGCGCGTCGAGCAGGTGGCGCACCAGGTCGACGGAGACGGGAACCTCCGCGGCCGGCATCCGGTGAACTGTCATAGCAGGACCCTACGGCCGCCCCCGGCCAACGGGAGGCCGAATTGGCCGGTTCCGGGGGCGGATGCACTCCGTCGCTGAACTCGCCGAAGACTGCCGGGAGATGCCTGCCCGTCTGTACGGCTCCGGGATCTCCGAGCTGGTGCAGCGGGGCCCTGCCAAAGACCGGAGCGCGCCACAGGACGCGACCAGAAGTCGGGTGGAACAGCCTTCGGGGTCCAACCACAGCCGTGAAACCGGAACAAGGGAACGCCGCGTACCGGCAGTGAGTTGGCCACCGATGAGTTGGCCACCGATGAGTTGGCCACCGATGAGTTGGCCACCGACGAACCGGAGAGGAAGGAGCGTCGCACGAAGAGGCGAGGGACCCCTTGTCACCATCGCGATGCGGTGACGGTCAGGCTTCCTGGCCGGTGGCGGCGAGGACGATCTCACGGACGGTGACGTTCTGCGGCTGGCGGTAGGCGTAGGCGATGGCCTCGGCCACGACCTGCGGGTCCAGGGCACCGCCGGCGGACTTCTTCCAGGCCTCGTAGTCCTGCTTGATCTGCTCGTCGCTGGTGTGGGAGAGCAGTTCGGTCTCCACGGCGCCGGGAGCGATGGTGACCACACGGACGCCGCGGGAGGCGACCTCCTCACGCAGGTTCTCCGACATGGCGTGGACGGCGAACTTGGTTCCGACGTAGGCGGTGTGGTTCGGGAAGGTCTTGCGGCCGGCGATGGAGCTGACGTTGATGATCGTGCCGATGCCACGGGCGAGCATGCCGGGAAGGACGGCGCGAATGCCGTACAGCACACCCTTGATGTTCAGGTCGATCATTCGGTCCCACTCCTCGGCGCCCTGGTCCGCGATCCGGCCCAGGAGCATGGCCCCGGCGTTGTTGACGATCGCGTCCACCGGCCCGAACCGCTCCTCGGCCTCGCGCACGGCGGCCTCGACCGCGTCCCGGTCGGTGACGTCGACCTTGCGGCACAGGGTGTCGGGCAGCCCGAGCTCCTCCAGCTTCTCCAGCCGCCGGGCGAGGAGCAGCAGCGGGTGTCCCTGGGCGGACAGGAGGCGGGCGGTGGCCGCGCCGATGCCGGAGCTGGCGCCGGTGATGATGATCAGGGGCTTGGACATGGTGATCCCTCTCAAGTGGGTGCCTGGTTGCGTGCCGGTATCCAGGACACCACCGGACGGAGGGGGCACACACCGGCAGCGGGGGGAGGGTGTACAGGGGGTTCGCCAGACCCCCCTTTCACCGCGCAGCAGTGGTGCACGCCGCCCTAGCCTGGGTGGATGAGCACGTCAGCGGGGCGAGAGCCCAACCTTGAGCTGCGCGACTTCCTGCGTTCGCGCAGGGCCCGGATCAGTCCCCGTGAGGCCGGCCTGGGGCCGGACGCCGGTCGGCGCCGCGTGCCGGGGCTGCGCCGGGAGGAGGTGGCCCGGCTGGCCGGGATCAGCGTCGACTACTACGTCCGGCTGGAACGCGGGCGCAATCCGAACGTCTCGGCATCGGTGCTGGAGGCCGTGGCCCGCGTGCTGTGCCTGGATGCGGCCGAGCGCGCCCACCTGTTCGACCTGGCCCGCCCCAGGCCGGGCTCGGGCCGTCGCCGCGTGGTGCCGCCGCAGCGGGTGCGGCCCGGACTGCTCCGGCTCCTCGGGTCCCTGGCAGGGACTCCTGCGATGATCCTGGGCCACCGGTTGGACGTGCTGGCCGCCAACCCACTCGCGAAGGCCCTGTACACCGATTTCGACGCCGCGGCGCACCGCGACCGCAACCTCGCCCGGTTCATCTTCCTGGACCCCGCCGCCAGAGACCTCATCGCCGACTGGGAGACCGCGGCCCGTGGCGCGGTGGCGGCCCTGCGCCTGTACGCGGGGCGCCACCCGCACGATTCCCGCCTGACCGAGCTGGTGGGCGAACTGTCCGTGCACGACGAGGACTTCCGCCAGTGGTGGGCCGACCACGACGTCCTCGAATACACCCACGGCACCAAGCGCTACCGCCACCCCCTCGTCGGCGAACTGACCCTCGACTACGAGTCCCTCGTCCTGCCCGACGACCCGGACCAGGCCCTCTACCTCTACACCGCCGAACCTGACAGTCCCTCCGCACACGGGCTGCGCCTGCTGGGCAGCTGGTCGGCGCCGGACCTCACGGCGGGCGGGGGCCACAGCCCGCACCATGCGGTGCGGACGCTGCCCGCCCCGGCCACACGGGACATCCCGCGGGCGGACAGCGCAGCGGCACTTGTCGCGACCACCGACCTCGAGGCCGCCCACGACGCCGACCGCGAGGGCACGCGGTGAGCCCGGGACGGGTTCTGACGGGCATCTCGGCCCGGTCCTGAACGGTCGTGGTCCTCGCGGGAGGCGCCGGACCGCCGGAGGCCGGTCACTGGGTGCGTGCAGCCATAAGGGGCACGGATGGCCGCTGTTGGTGACTCCTACGGCCGAGGTATGACGCCGTGTGCGCACCGCGCGGTTACATGAGCCGGGGATGCGGCCCCGTCGGCCCCGACCGGATGCGAGGGAGCAATGAGCGAAGCACGTGAGAACCAGGAGAGCCACGCCTACGACGTGGTCGTGCTGGGCGCGGGCCCGGTCGGCGAGAACCTCGCCGACCGCTCCCGCGCCGCCGGCCTCACCGTGGCCGTTGTGGAACGTGAACTGGTCGGCGGCGAATGCGCCTACTGGGCCTGCGTCCCCAGCAAGGCCCTGCTGCGGCCAGTGATCGCGGTGGCCGACGCCCGCCGGGTGGACGGCGCCCGGCAGGCCGTCACCGGCCGGCCCGACGCCGGCCGGGTCTTCGCTCGCCGCAACCACTACGTCAATGACTGGGACGACACCGGACAGGCCGAGTGGGTGAAGTCCATCGGCGCCGACCTGTACCGCGGCCACGGCCGCATCGACGGCCCCCGCCGGGTCACGGTCACCAGGGACGACGGTGCACGCCACACCCTCACCGCCCGGCACGCGGTGGCCATCGCCACCGGCAGCCGGCCGCTGCTGCCCGACATCCCCGGCCTCCAGGAGGCCCGGCCCTGGACGAACCGGCACGGCACCGACTCCAGCACCGTGCCCGCCCGGCTCGCCATCGTCGGTGGCGGCGGAGTCGCCATCGAGATGGCCACCCTCTGGCAGGGCCTGGGCTCGCAGGTCACCCTGCTCGCCCGCCGCCGCCTGGTCGCCCGCATGGAGCCGTTCGCGGGCGAGCTCATCGCGCGCAGCCTCACCGAGGCGGGCGTGGACGTACGGATCGGCACCCAGGTCACCGCCCTGCGCCGTCCGGACCCCACCGGGCCCGTCATCCTCACCCTCGACGACGGCAGCGAACTGCAGGCCGACGAGGTCATGTTCGCCACCGGCCGGACCCCCGCCACTGACGACATCGGCCTGGACACGGTCGGCCTCACCTCGGGCACCTGGCTGGAGGTGGACACCACGTGCCTGGTCCGCGGGGTCGACGGCGGGTGGCTGTACGCCGTGGGCGACGTCAACCACCGCGCACTGCTCACCCATCAAGGCAAGTACCAGGCGCGGACCGCCGGCGACGCCATCGGCGCCCGCGCCGCGGGCCTGCCCCTGGACGACGGCCCGTGGGGCGACCACGCCGCCACCGCCGACCAGCACGCCGTGCCCCAGGTCTTCTTCACCGACCCCGAAGCAGCCGCCGTGGGCCTGACCGCCGAGCAGGCGGCCCAGGCCGGCCACCGCATCCACACCGTCGACCTCGACTTCAACGCCGCCCTGGGCGCCAACCTCTACGCCGACGACTACCGAGGCCACGCGCGGATGGTGGTCGACCTCGACCGGGAAGTCCTGCTCGGGGTGACCTTCGTCGGTCCCGGGGTCAGCGAGCTGCTGCACTCGGCGACCGTCGCGGTGGCCTGCGAGGTCCCGCTCAAGCGGCTGAGGCACGCGATCGCCTGCTTCCCGACCGTCAGCGAGATCTGGCTCTTCCTCCTCGCCGCCTACCACCACGACCGCAGCTGAGCCCGTCGTTCACCGAACTTGATCGACCCCGATCCCCGGCCCCGAGCCGACATCGCTCCCGGCACCCACACCACCGGTGGACCCGACCACTCCGCCCCGACCTTTCGCTTTTCCTCGCCCCGTGGGGAGTTTTCCTTGATCGGAGCGGCGGGTCCACCGGCGGCTGCCTGGTGATCCTTGCGGCCACCGTGCGATCACCGGGCACCGATGCCGCCCGTGACCGGTGGCTTCGCGCTGAGAGCCCTCAGTGCGGGAGCAGGGTCGCCTCGATGCCGGCCAGGACGGCCTCCAGGCCCTGTTCGAAGCCCTGGTCGAAGTCCTGGAACATCTCGCGGCCCGCCGCCGCCGCGAGCGGGTAGGCGGTCAGGCGCTGTGCGCGGGCGTCCAGGTCGTAACCCTCGGTGCCGTTGAAGGGGTTCGGGCCCATGGCCTGCTCCTCCACGACGTAGCCGATGGTGTAGGCGTAGCCGGTGTACCAGGCGCGGGTGGCGGCGCCCAGGGTGAAGCCGGCGCGGGTGAGCAGCTGCAGGCTCGCCTCCAGGCCCGGCACGTAGGACGTGTCCGTGAAGCGGGCGCCGCTGTAGACGCGGGCGCCGTCGCGGTAGCGCAGCAGGTGGGCGCGCAGGGTGCGCATCATGGCGCGGTAGGCCTGGCGCCAGTCCTCCTCAGGCCCCACCTGATCCGAGGCCCCCGACGGCTCGGCCGAACCGGCCGACTCTGCTGTCATGCGGCGCATCATCTCGGTCGCCATCTCGTCGAGCAGCGCCTGCTTGTCCTTGAAGTGCCAGTACAGGGCAGGCGCTTTGACGTCCAGCTCGGCGGCGATCGCACGCAGTGTGAGGCCGTCCAGGCCGAGCTCGTTGAGGAGCCGAAGTGCGGTGTCGGCGACCAGCTGCCGGTCGAGTTTCGGGGTTCGCTGCGGGGTCACGGTTGACAGTTTAACGGCGTTAAGTGCATGCTCGCGGGCAACCGCACTTAACAACGTTAAGGAGCTCTCGTGGCTCTTCGGGCAACAAACCCCAACACCCCGGACCTCCACGCCGCAGACGCCGACACCGACGTGCTGATCGTCGGCGCCGGCCCCACCGGTCTCGCGCTCGCCCTCGATCTGGCCCGGCGCGGCGTCGCCGCGCACCTGGTCGAGCGCGGCACCGCGCTGTTCCCCGGCTCGCGTGGCAAGGGGCTTCAGCCGCGCACCCTGGAGGTGCTGGACGACCTCGGCGTGCTGGCCGAGATCCGCGCGGCGGCCGGCCACTACCCGCCGAACCTGTTCTGGAAGAACGGTGAACCGCAGCGCACGAGCCGCATGTACGACGAGACGAGCGAGCCGTCGGAAGCCGAGCCGTACCCCGGCACGTTGATGCTGCCGCAGTGGCGCACCCAGCGGGTGCTGTACGGGCGGCTGCGCGAGCTGGGCGGCACGGTGGACTTCGGCCGGGAGCTGGTGGCCCTCGGGCAGGACGCGGACGCGGCGACCGCCGAGTTCGCCGACGGCCCGCCCGTCCGGGCGCGCTACCTGGTCGCGGCCGACGGCGGGCGCTCGACGGTGCGCCGGCTGCTGGGCATCACGATGACCGGTCAGACGGTGGACCCGGCCCCGATGCTGGTCGCCGACGTCACGGTCACCGGCCTGGACCGCGACCACTGGCACGTCTTCCCGCCCGCTGACGGCACCACCGGCCCCGGTCTCGGGGCCGGGCTGCTGGCCCTGTGCCCGCTGCCCGGCGGCGGACAGTTCCAACTCATCGCCCAGTTCCCGGAGGGCACGCAGCTGGACCTCTCGCTGGACGGCATCCGGCGTCTGGTCGCCGACCGTTCGCACCTGAGCGCCGAGGATGTGAGCGACCTGCGCTGGGCCTCGGAGTTCCGCCCGCGGGCGGCGCTGGCCGACCGGTTCCGCGCCGGCCGGGTCTTCCTCGCCGGCGACGCGGCGCACGTGCACTCGCCGGCCGGTGCCCAGGGCCTGAACACCAGCATCCAGGACGCCTACAACCTGGGCTGGAAGCTGGGCGCGGTGCTCGCGGGCCGGGCCGCGGACTCACTGCTCGACACCTACGAGCAGGAGCGGCGACCCAACGCGGCACGGATGCTGGAGCTGTCCACGAAGGTGCACCGCGGCGAGGTCCGCCGCGGCCGGGCGACCCAGCAACTGGACCTGGGCTACCGGGAGTCCTCGCTCGCGGTGGAGACCCGCACCGACCTCGCCCCGCACGCCCTGCGCGCCGGCGACCGGGCCCCGGACGGCCGCCGGGGCGGCATCCGCCTCTTCGACGCCTTCCGGGGCCCGCACTGGACGCTGCTCACCGTCGGCGCGCAGGCGGAGCTGCCCGTGGCTGCCTTCGCCGGGGCAGAGGTGCGGATGGTCGACGTCCCGGCCTACGAGGCGTACGGCACCGGCGTCTTCCTCGTCCGTCCGGACGGCTACGTGGGCTGGGCGGGCGCGACGGCGCAGGGCCTGACGGGCTATGCGGCGCGCGTCGGTGCCCTCGGTCGCTGAGACCGGGGGCACCGGGAGGGGTGTCCGAGGCTGCGGCTCCCTGACCGGCGAGTCCTTCCAAGCAGAACGTGCCGCAGGCGAGAGGGTGCGCAGCGGCGGTAGCGGCAGCGGTCGCCGGTCGGGAAAGGCGGGGCTGCTCGCGTTCGGCAGGCCGGTGGTGGGTTCGGCTGATGCTTCTCGCCCTCCCGGCGCCCCCGGGCCGTCGCGGAACCACGGGTTCGGCGAGCTGGTCAGGGTGGTGGTCGTCGACGCCACGCCGGCACTGACCGGCGGGCCGGCGCTCAGGACAGCGGCAGCAACGGTGACCGCTTACCGCCACTGCACCACCCCGGACAAGGGGAAAGCGCTCTCATGACCGGGCACATCACCCCCGCCGAACTGGCGCGGAACCCGACATCCGAGACCAGGGACGAAACGCCGAGTTGTGGACGGTCGGCCAAGCACCGAACGCCTTCGGCATCTCCCGCCGCTGCCAGCCCGTCGTCCTCAACCGCCAGATCACGTCCTCGAATTGCTGCCGCGGCCACTCGGGGTACGGGCCGAACCCCCGCCGATCAGCAAGTACGGCTCGGTGAAAAGGTTCAATCTCCGCAGCGGGAAAGGTCTCGATCCCTCCGCGTCGTGAGGGCCCTGCGCACGGCGTAGGCGGCGGCGCCGATCGCCAGCACGGTGGCTCCGGAGGTGACCGAGGCGATCGGCAGGGAGAAGGCGAGCAGCATGCAGCCGGCCAGGCCGAGCGCCGGGACGGCGCGCGGCGGGCGCCCCTCGACGGAGGTCAGGGTCCAGGCGGAGGCGTTGGCGATCGCGTAGTAGGAGAGCACGCCGAAGGAGGAGAAGCCGATCGCTCCGCGCACGTCCGTGACGGCGGCAAGCGCGGCGACGACGGCGCCGACCGTGAGTTCGGCGCGGTGCGGGACGTGGAAACGCGGGTGGACGGCGGCCAGCGCGCGCGGCAGGTGCCGGTCGCGGGCCATCGCCAGCGTGGTGCGCGAGACGCCCAGGATCAGCGCCAGCAGCGACCCGGTCGCCGCGACCGCCGCGCCGAAGCGGACCAGCGGGACGAGCCCGGGCACGCCGGCGGCCTTCACCGCCTCGGCCAGCGGTGCCGTCGCGCGACCGAGCCCGTTGCTGCCCAGTACGACCAGCGAGGCGACGGCCACGGCCGCGTAGACGACCAGGGTGATGCCCAGCGCGAGCGGGATCGCCCTCGGGATGGTGCGCGCCGGATCGCGGACCTCCTCGCCCAAGGTGGCGATGCGCGCGTATCCGGCGAAGGCGAAGAACAGTAGACCTGCCGCCTGCAGCACCCCGCCGAACGTGGCGTCCGCACCGACGTCCAGGCGCGCGGTGTCCGCCGTCCCGGAGGTCAGGCAGGCGGTGACGACGGTGGCGAGCACCACCAGGACCACCGCGACGATCGTGCGGTTCAGCCAGGCCGCCTTCTGCACGCCGAGGTAGTTCACCGCGGTCAGTGCCACCACGGCGCCGACCGCCACCGCGTGCGCCTGGCCGGGCCACACGTACGAGCCCACCGTCAGCGCCATCGCCGCACAGGAGGCGGTCTTGCCGACCACGAACCCCCATCCGGCCAGGTAGCCCCAGAAGTCCCCCAGCCGCTCGCGCCCGTAGACGTACGTGCCGCCGGACTGCGGGTAGCGGGCGGCCAACCGGGCCGAGGAGGTCGCGTTGCAGTACGCCACCACCGCGGCCAGCGCCAGCCCCGGCAGCAGCCCCGAGCCGGCCACATCGGCAGCAGGCGC
This sequence comes from Kitasatospora cystarginea, assembly GCF_039533515.1. Taxonomy (NCBI): domain Bacteria; kingdom Bacillati; phylum Actinomycetota; class Actinomycetes; order Kitasatosporales; family Streptomycetaceae; genus Kitasatospora; species Kitasatospora cystarginea. Next base: position 13,297 of record NZ_BAAATR010000010.1, read on the forward strand.
GAGTGCGGCGAAGATCCCCGCCCCGATCATCGACCCCAGGCCGATCACCACCGCGTCGAACACCCCGAGCTGCCTCCGCAGCCGCGGTCCGCTGCCGACTGCTGGTGACTCGCTCATAGCTGGCTCCCCGGCACGCGCCCGCGTTCGGCAACGGACTCCGATATCGGCAGACGATATATGAGCCGGGTGACGCGTATGCCCACGCATACCGAGACCGACCGGCGGACGGAGCCCGGCCGTCACCGGTGCCGCCCCCATGGGCCGACCCGTCGGACGTCACGCGCTGTCCCGCCTTCGACGGCCCGGGCGGGCAGGCCTGGTACGGCGGCCGACGCTGATCGGCTCGGGGCGGTCAGCAGACGCTCCGTCGCCCTCCCGCGGTGGGACCGCCGAGCGACTGCCGGGCGCGGCCTCCGACGCGGTGAGTGAGCGCCATCGCGTCCTGCTCCGGAACCGGTGCATGCTCCGGTGGCCGCCGAGGTGTCACCGGCAGCGGTGTTCCGCCGAGGATGGCGAGCACGACCTTCCCGTCCACCGTCTCCTCCGCGATGAGCAGGCCGGCCGGTCCGCCCGGCCTGCGGCGGTGGTGGCGCAGCAGATCGAGCACTCGTGCGGAGACCGGAGAGGTCCATGACGGACCGTTCCGGCACGCGCCCGGTGCGAAGAGACGCCTCCGCAGCGCCATGTCCGGCTCGGGGGTGACCGCGTTGGTCACTCCCGAGCCGGCTCGGGGCGAGGGCGTACGACGGCGATGGGGCAGGTGCCGTAGTGGAGCAGAGCGTGGCCCACCGAGCCGAGGGCCAGGCCGTGGAAGCCGCCACGACCACGGGAGCCGACGACTGCGAGATCGGCCCGGTCGGAGGCACGGACCAGCGCGGGCGCGGCCTTGCCCCGGACCAGCTCCGTCTCGATCTCCACATCGGGATACTTCTTGCGAAGGCCGGCCAACTGCTCCTCCACCTCCCGCCGTTGCTCGGCCTCGACGTCCTCCGGAACGAGCTCTCGTTCCGGAGCCTCAGCCGGCACCGGCATCTGCCACACGCGCAGCACCTGCAGCCGGGTGCCGCGCAGGGACGCCTCGTCGAACGCGAACTCCATCGCGCTGACGGAGTGCGGCGACCCGTCGGTTCCGACGACGACCCGGTGATGACCGGTGGTCAGCTGGCCCACCACCACCACCGGGCCATCCGCGTGGCCGGCGACCTGCAGACCGACGGATCCGAACAGCAGGTTTCCCAAGCCCCCCTCGCCGCGTGCCCCGAGAACCACGTTGCGCGCCTGCTTGGACACGGAGCAGAGGACCTCGGACGGTGAACCGGAGAGTTGCTGGCAGCCCACGTCGAGATCCGGATGGCTCTCTCTGACCATCGCCTCGGCCTCGGCCAGGATTGCCGCACCACGCCTGCTTGCGCTCTGCCAACGTCCGGGCGGATGGAACGGAAAGTCCATCTCCCATGCGGGCAGCACGTGGACGATGTAGAGGGGGCAGCCGTGCAATGCCGCGTCGTGCGCGGCCCAGATGAGCGCGCGCAGGCTTCGTTCGAAGCCGTCGTACCCCACGATCACCGGGTCAGTCATCACTACTCCAGCCGGTCGTTCCGCTGTTGACACGAGAGCGCTGACGTGCGGAGCGGCGCATCTCGCTCAGGGCCCGCCGAGTCCTGGCGGACTCCTGACCTGCCGTGGCCGTCGCAGGTGCTCCGCGCGGCCTTCCGCCTCCCTGACCCGCTGTCCCGGACACCCCTTCGGCCGTTCCCCCATTTCCAGGCTCACCCTCTCGAGTCCGGTCCGCCATCCGGTTAGCAGGTGTCCGCGAGGGCCTCGGAAACCAAGCGTCTTCCCTGCGCCTCGGCTGCCAGGGAAGAGGCCTCGGAATCAGGCTTCCGGATCGGCGAGATGGGGCCGAGCACCACCCTGGGAGCGGTCGACGGGTGGCGGGTCGCGCGTGCCGACTGGGGAAGACAGCCGAACACTGCCCCCACGCGTACCTACTGAGCCGAATCGGCGGGCCGAGGACTCACGTGAGGTGCTTGACTTCGCGTAGCAGGTACTGGGGCGGCCGAGACACCTCAACCGTCGCGGCCGCGGACGACGACGACCGGGCAGGGAGCGTGCTGGACGCAGTGCTGACCGACAGAGCCCAGCAGGGCCCCGGTGAAGCCGCCGACACCCCGGTGGCCCACGACCAGCAGTGACGCCCCTTGGGCGGCGACGTCCAGCAGCGCCTGTGCCGCCACCCCCTCCACCGCGTGCGCCCGGATCTCCACCGGTGGCTCGGAGCCCGCGACCTTCTCGATGTTCTCGGCAAGTGCCTTCTGGGCGATCTCGCCGATCTGATTCCGCTGCTCCACGGAGACCACGCTGCCCACCCCGGAGAACGGCGGCTGCCAGGCCATCACCGCCTCCACCACCGCATGGGTCAACCGAGCCTGCCGAATCGCCCAGCGAAGGGCCCGTCTGGACTGCTCGGAGCCGTCCACACCGACGACGATCCTCTTCTCGTGATCCTCTTTCTCGATCATGGTCCCGTCACTCCCTTTCGAAGCTCGGGTCGTCGACGGTGAGCCGTCACACGGACAGCCATGTCAGCGGCGGTGGCACGACCTATGTCCCGTACGGCCCCGAGCGGGATGCACTGCTTGAAGCATCGCCCGTGTCCGGCTGGTCCGCATGCCGGCTTCCCGCCCTCACGGACGGTGTGGAGCAACTCGCCCTCACGCGTGCTCGATCCGGCCGTGGCGCAGTGTTGGACTGTGGTCAGGCGCGTTCCGCAAGGAGGGTGGCGGCGCCTTCGAGAGTGCCCAGACGTGGGTAGTCGTCCTCGTCGAGGCGGCAACCGGTGCGTTCGGAGAGCCGTTCCACCAGGTTGAGGAAGTCGAGTGAGTCGAGTTCGAGGGCTTGGCGGTAGTCCGTGTCGGGCCCGATCTCGGTGAAGTCCGCGTCCGGGACGATCTCTGTGATCGCCTCCTGGACGAGTGCGAGCGCCTGGTCGTGGTTCACAGCTCCTCCGGTTTCTGCAGCAACCGGTCGAGGGCGGCCAGGTAGCGTGCGCCGGTGGCGCCGTCGCTGGCTCGGTGGTCGGCGGAGAGAGTGGCGGTGACCACCGGACGGATACCGAGCAGCCCGTCGACGGCCCAGGGCCGCTCGACCACTCTGCCGAGGCCCACCAGGGCGACTTGCGGGGGATAGATGACACCGAGGACGGCCTCGACGCCCTGGTCCCCGAGATTGGTCACGGTGATCGTCGGATCGGTGGTCTCGGAGCGGTGCAGGCGGCCGGACCTGGCGCGGGAGACCAGGTCGCGGAGCCTTGCCATGAGCTCCGGCAGGGTCAGGTCGGTGGCGTCGTGAATGGCGGGGGCGACCAGGCCGCCGCCGCGCAGTGCGACGGCGACGCCGAGGTGGACGGCGGGTGCGGCGGTGAAGTGGTCGTCCGTCCAGAAGCCGTTGAGCTGTGGCACCTCGCGGGCCGCCAGTGCGGCGGCCTTGAGCAGTAGGGCCGTGGGTACCAGCCGTTCGGCCACCGGGAGTTCGCGGTTGCGTTCGTGGAGCCAGCCGATCGCCGCGCCGAGGTCGACGGTGGTGGACAGGTAGTAGTGCGGAATCTCGCGTTTGGACCGGGCCATGAGATCGCCGACCGCCCGTCGCATCGTCTCGTGACGGCCGGTGGCTGCAGCCGGCCGTGCCGTGGCTGCAGACGGGAGCGCGGCTGCGAGCGCGGCTTTGACATCGAGGGCCCGGACGGCACCGCCCGTGCCGGTGCCGGCCACTGCCGCCAGGTCGATGCCGGCCTCCACGGCGAGCCGCTTCGCGAGCGGTGTCGCGCGGACCCGGGTGGCCCCGTCGCCCGTCCCGGGCCGAGCCGGGGGAGTCGGTGGCTTTTCCGGTCGTACGCGTGGGGTGTCGGGGGGTTTGGTGGTGTCGGTCTCGGCGGGAGGTGTCCGGAGCGGTGCGGCGGACGGCGGTTCGGCATTCACATCGGCGCGGGTGATCCGGCCGCCTGGACCCGTGCCGTGCACGGTGGCCAGGTCCACGCCGCTCTCCTCGGCGAGGTGGCGCACCAGTGGAGAGGTCACCGGCACGCTCGGCTCACTGGTCTGTGTGGCGGGACGGGCCGGTCCGATGACGGCCAGGGACGCTCCGACGGGCATGGTCGTCCCCGGTTCCACCAGCAGGCGGTCGACCGTGCCGTTCTCGAAGCACTCCACCTCGATCGCCGCCTTGGCGGTGTCGACGACGGCGACGATGTCACCCTTGCGTACCTGGTCGCCGGGGTGGACGAGCCATTCGAGTAGCGTGCCCTCGGTCATGTCCGCACCCAGCGCTGGCATCCGGAACTCGGCCATCTCAGCCCACCGCCCGTCGTGCCGCGGCCACGATGTCCGCGGGCTGCGGTAGTGCCGCTTCTTCCAGTTGCCGGGCGTAGGGTACCGGCACCTCTGCTCCGCAGACCCGCTCCACCGGTGCGTCCAGGTCGTAGAAGGCCTGCTCGGTGATGCGTGCGGTGATCTCGGCCGAGAGTCCGCAGGTGCGCCAGCCCTCGTCGATCACGACGGCCCGGTGGGTGCGCCGGACCGAGCCGGTGACGGTGGCGTCGTCCAGCGGGCGCAGGGTGCGCAGATCGACCACCTCGGCGTCGATGTGGTCGGCGGCCAGCTGTTCGGCGGCCTGGAGGGCTTTGCCGAGTGAGCCGCCGTGGGTGATGAGGCTGATGTCGGTGCCGGGGCGGCGGACGGCAGCGCGGTCGATGTCCACCGGCCCTGTGTCGGGCGGCAGGGTGCCGGAGACGTTGTAGAGCGAGCCGTGCTCGAAGATGACCACGGGATCGGGATCGGAGAGGGCCGGAGCGAGCATGTACCGGGCGTCCTCCAGGGTCGCGGGGGCCAGAACCCGGATGCCGGGGATGTGGGCGTAGTAGCCCTCAAGGCTGTGGGAGTGCTGGGCGGCGAGCTGGCGTCCGGCGCCGGTGGACATCCGGATCACCAGGGGTACGGCGACCTGACCGCCGGACATGTGCAGCAGGGTGGCCGCGTTGTTCAGGATCTGGTCGAGGGCGAGCAGGCTGAAGTTGACGGTCATGATCTCGACGATCGGGCGCAGGCCGGCGATCGCGGCGCCGATCCCGGCGCCGACGAACGCCGATTCGGACAGCGGAGTGTCCCGGATACGGGCCGGGCCGAACTCGTCCAGCAGGCCGAGGCTGACACCGAGGGCCCCGCCGTACCGGCCGACGTCCTCGCCCATCAGGAACACCCGCTCGTCCGCCACGAGCGCTTCGCGCAGGGCTTCCCGCACTGCCTCACGGTAGGTCACCGCCTTGCCCGTGGCGGCCTTCCGCGTGGTCACGACGTCCCCCGTGCCGGGCTGTGGACGAAGCGGAGCAAGTCCTCGGCCGGTTCGAGTCCGCCCTGCCTGGCTTGCTCGACGGCCCGGTCCAGTTCCTCGGCGACCTCCTTTTCGAGGAGTTCCACCGAGGTGTCGTCGAAGCCGTTCTCGGTGCGCATCCGCTCCGTGAGCAGGGTGATCGGGTCGCGCTGCTTCCAGCGCTCGATCTCGGCCTTGTCCCGGTAGAGGTCGGGGTCGTACATGGAGTGTGCGCGGAAGCGGTAGGTGCGCAGCTCGAGGAAGTACGGTCCGGAGCCCGCCCGCACGGCCTGTGCGGCGCGCCGGGCGGCGCGCTCGACGGCGAGGACGTCCATGCCGTCCACGGCCCAGGCCACCATGCCGTACGAGGCGGCGCGGGCCGCCAGGTCGACCTGTGCGTGCTCGCGGGCCAGCGGGGTGCCCATGGCGTAGAGGTTGTTCTCGCAGACCAGGAGCAGCGGCAGGTCCCAGAGGGCGGCCAGGTTGGCGGTCTCGTGGAACTCGCCCTCGGCCACGGCACCGTCACCGAAGAGGCAGCACACCAGTTGCTCCCGCTCGCGCAGCAGGTCGGCGAGGGCCAGGCCGGCGGCGACGGGTAGTCCGCCGGCGACGATGCCGTGGCCGCCGTAGAAGCGGCGGTCCGCGTCGAAGAGGTGCATCGACCCGCCGCGTCCCCGGCTGCAGCCGGTCATCCGGCCGAGCATCTCGGCGAAGACCGCCTCCGCGGGGATGCCCCGGGCGAGTGCGTGACCGTGCTCGCGGTAGGTGGTGACCACGGCGTCCTCGGGGGTGAGTGCCTGGTGAACGCCGACCGAGACGGCCTCCTCGCCGATGCACAGGTGCACGAAACCCCGGATCTCGCCCGCGCTGTACATCTCCACGCAGCGTTCCTCGAACCGGCGGATTCGCAGCATCTCCTTGAGCAGGCCGAGCCGGTGTCCGGTGTCCGGGCCGGGAGGGCGTGTCCTGGTCCGGCGCTCCTTGGCGGTGGTACGAGGGGTCATTGCGCCTCCTCCAGGGCTGAGACGTCGCCTTCGGGAAGGCCCAGTTCGCGGGCGCGCAGCAGCCTGCGCATCACCTTGCCGCTGCGGGTCTTCGGCAGATGCTGGTCGAAGGCGATCTCTCTGGGCGCGATCGCGGGGCCGAGCCTGCGGCGGGCGAAGGCGGTGATGTCCCGAGCCAGTCGGGTGTCGGGGTCGTAGCCCGGTTTGAGTGAGACGAAGGCCTTGACGACTTCTCCGACGACCGGATCGGGGCGTCCGATCACCCCGGCCTCGGCGACGGCGGGATGCTCCATGAGGGTGCTCTCGACCTCGAAGGGGCCGATCAGGTGCCCGGCGGACTTGATCACGTCGTCCGCCCGGCCGACGAACCAGTAGTAGCCGTCGGCGTCGCACCTGGCGATGTCGCCGGTGAGGTACCAGCCGTCGGCGAAGCAGGCCCGGTACCGCTCCTCGGCGTGGAGGTAGCCGCGGAACATCGACGGCCAGCCGGGGCGCAGTGCCAGTTCGCCCTCCGCGCCCGGCTCGTCCAGGACGTGGACCCGCCCACCTTCGACCAGAGCCCGTCCGTCCCGTCCTCGTTCCAGGACCCCGGCCTGCACCCCGGGCAGAGGACGTCCCATGGATCCCGGGCGGATCTCGGTCCCGGCGAAGTTGGCGATCATGATGCAGCCGGTCTCGGTCTGCCACCAGTTGTCGTGGATCGGCAGGCCTAGGATCTCCTGACCCCACCGCACCGCCTCCGGATTGAGGGGTTCGCCGACGCTGGCGATGAACCGGAGCGCGGACAGGTCGAAGGACCTGGGAAGGTCGGGCGGCCTGCCGCGCGGGCTCACCCGCATCAGCATCCGGATCGCGGTCGGCGCGGTGTACCAGACCGTGACCCGTTCCGAGGCGAGGACGTCGTACCAGCGGCGGGCGTCGTACTCGCCCGCGTCGACGACGAGGGTGACGCCGTGGGTGAGCGGGGCGATGATGCCGTACGAGGTGCCGGTGACCCAGCCGGGGTCGGCGGTGCACCAGAAGACGTCCTCCGGGCGCAGGTCGAGCGCGAAGCCCGCGGTGGCGTGGTGGGCGACCACCGCCTCGTGCACGTGGATCGCGCCCTTGGGGGTTCCGGTGGTGCCGCTGGTGAAGTGGAGCAGCGCCATGTCCTCGGGGTCGGTGTCCGGGATCGTGAACTCCTCGGAGGCATCCGCGAGCAGGCCGTCGAAGGATTCGGTGCCCGGCTGCGGGTCGGGGGACGGGCCGACGATCAGCACGTGCTCCAGTTCCGGCAGCCGGTCACGCCGCCCGGCCACCTTGCGGCGGTAGAGCTCGTCGGTGGTGACCAGCACCTTCACTTCTCCCAGGCGCAGCCGCTCCTCGACCGGCGCCGGTCCGAAGGCGGGGAAGAGGGGGCAGAAGACGGAGGTGTTCTTCAGCGTCCCGAGGACCGATGTGTACAGCTCCGGGCAGCGGCTCAGCAGTGACGCCACCCGGCTCCCGCCACCGACGCCCAGGGCCCGCAGTACGTTGGCGAAGCGGCTGCTTCGCCGGGCCAGTTCGGTGTACGTGATTGCGGTGACCGTGCGGTCTGCGGCGATGCAGCGAAGCGCGAGCCGGTCTCCGTGGCCTGCTGTCACGTGGCGGTCGACGGCCTCGTGGGCGATGTTCAGGCCCCGGCCGCCGGGCAGCCCGTCGAGCTGTTGGCGGGCCTGTTCCCAGGAGAAGGTGAGCCGCCCCCGCTGGTAGTCGGTCAAGCGGGTTGGTACGGCGGCCGTACCGGATCCCGTGAGGCTCTCGCTGTCCACGGCGGCTCCTTCCGACCGGAGGGTTGCTTCGAACCGTCCCTGGCTCCGTACTCGCCCTGTGGTGTCGCGGCCACGACCGGCTGGGAAGATGCGGTCCCCGGGCCACCCTCTCCGTCTCATCCTGCGACGCGGCGACGGTGGCCGCCATGAGGGGGACGGGGCCGGAAGGGGCCGAGTGACGCGGTGCGGCCGGAGCGTAGCGGGACTCGCGTCGTGCTCCACGGGGCCACGGACGACGGCCTGCCCGTGCCGGCACGGCTCGGCTCCGGGTGACTCCGGCCCGTTCCGGGTCAGCCGATCTGTTCGAGCGTGAGGCCGCCCTACGGGCGAGGAGCGAGGAGATCGGTCCTCGCTGGGGCTGGCTGGATCCTCAAGGTCAGGGGTCACTCGGTGGGTGTGATCAGGCCGTAGTGCCCGTCGTACCGGCGGTAGAGGACGTTGCCCCGCCCGGTGGCGTCGTCGGCGAAGTACACGAACGGCTGCCCGAGTGCGTCCATCCGGCGTTTCGCGTTGACGAGGTTCAGCCGGGGTGCGGGGGCCGAACTGATGGTCAGCGGGATGGCGGCAGCGCCGAGCCGCTCCGGGCGCGGGTGCACCTGGGCGAGCCGGTAGCCGGTCGGCGCCGCGCGGTAGAGGACGCTGTCCTCGCCGGTGGTGAGGTCGGTGAACAGGCGGAAGCCGTAGTCCATGGTGTCCATCGCGAAGGCAGCCTGGTCGGGTGTCTCGCGCGGGAGGGAGAACGACTTGTGCCGGACCACCTCGCGCAGCTCCGCCGGGTGGGGGCAGTGGTGGGGGCGGTGCACGGGCTCCGTCCGGAGCAGCCGTTCGTACTCGCCGGCCTCCGGCACACCTCCCCGTTGGGACTCCAAGTGCCGACTCACCCGGGCGAGTTGCAGAACGATTCGCTCGCGCAGCAGGCCGACGGCCTCGCTCATGGTCTCAGCGGCGACCTGGGCGCGGGCGCGGCGGCCGTTGACGTCGAGGTTGGCCTGGGCGAGGCAGGGCCGCTCGACGGTGGGGTCGTCCATCCGGGTGAGCCGGATCCGGACGGACAGCACGGGCTCGCGCGTCTCCTCGACCAGAGCGAGCACGGTACTGCGGGCGACCTCCGCCGTTCCGGGCGGCAGGTCACCATGGATCTCGACCCGGACCTCGGGCGTCTGCCCGGTCATGGGCTTGTTCACCATCGGATCTCCTGGCTTCGCTCCGCCCGTTCGATCAGGAGGCCGACCGGGCGCCGGCGGGCGATTGCCCGGCCTGTGCCCCGGGCGGCAGCTGCACGGTGGCCGGCCGTCGAGCGAGCGCCCTGTCACCTTCACCAGACTGTCAGGCGATCGAGGCAAAGGCATCGGCTGAACGCCTCTGTTCATGGGGCCGGGCGGCCCAAGCCGACGGGGCTGAAGGACACCGCGATTCCAACGGGCCGGGCGGGACAATGGGAGGCCGGAGTGCCGTGAGGCGGCACGGTGGACATGGCGAGGCCCTGGAATCGCGGTTCACGCCGGTTTCCCGGGAGACACCTGTGAGGCGACCGGGTCCGGCAGGCCGGCGACGACTTCGGCGCCGTCGCGCGATCATCCCTCAGGCTCCGAGGCTGGAGGCACGTACGGGCGTCCGAGGTTTCAGCTCTGATCACGCGTCACCGGGCCTGTGGATGTGGACCTGTTGGCAGGAGGCTCGGCGCCGGCGGACGCACCGCGTCTACCGGCGCCCGTTCTGGCGTTGGCGGGGTGTGTTGCGGCCTCAGGTACCGCGGGTGATCTCAACCCGCCGTGGCTGCTTCTTCTCCGCTTTGGGCAGGGGCGCCTTCACGGTCAGCACGCCCTTGTCGTAGTTGGCGGTGATGTCCCCCTCCTCACATCCTTCTGGGAGCCGGATGCTGCGCGTGAAGGAGCCGTAGTGGAACTCCGAACGATGCTTCTCCGTCTTCTCCTCGCGGCGTTCGGCGTGGACGGTCAGCACGCCCCCTTCGACGGTGATCTCGACGTCCTTCGCCGGGTCGATCCCCGGCAGCTCGGCCTTGATGACGTAAGCGCCCTCCTCCTCGCTCTCCTCGACGCGGATGATGTGCTCTTCCGGGGAGATACGCAGGTCGAAGGGGAAGTCCTCGAGCAGGTCCGGGAACGAGGGCCACCAGTGGGCACGCCTGCGGAGCAGTTCACCGGCCATCGTCGTCCTCCTTACACGATTGACCACTTCCTTCATCCTGCGGTGCGGGGCCAGGCTCCGCGATCGGACGAGTCGAGATCTCCACCGAGGAGAACTTGCAAGTACTCGCCCTCACCACCGCCCGCGGTTCCGGGTGATCCACCGGTCGGGGCCGGACACGAATGGCACGCTGATCGCATCGAGACCACGGAGTTCCACTGGGGCGATCGAGGTGGGGCTATCGCGAATCTGCGTACGACGCGATCCACCCGTAGGCCATTACCTGGAGGCCGTCCGCCGTGGCTGGGCGGCGGGGAAGTGGTGAGGTCCATCCCATTCCCTTCCGCCCAGGTGGCTCTTCGCGGACGATGGATGGCTCCGGCCCGTTGCCGGGAGCAGCGATCAAGCGAAAGTCGGTCGACCATGGGTGAGCACGTGCACGTACGCCTGCGCCACGGACTTGACGTGAACGAGCAGGGCGAGCTGGTGGAGCACCTCCGCTGCGGCTGCGGCGAGGGATGGAGCAGGACCCACCGGGTGGAGGATGGCGAAGCCGAGCGGTGAGCCACCGCTCGGGTTCGCCGGAGATCAAGTCGGTTCCGGGCCGGCCGGGAAGCGGGTGAGGCGCGCGACGCCCGTGGTCAGTGTCGGCCGGATGTCGGCACGGTGACGACCGGGCAGTGGGCGCGGTGCAGCAGGCCGTGTGGGACGGATCCGAGCCTCATCCCGGTGAAGCCGCCCCGGCCTCGGCGTCCGACGACGACCGCCAGCGCATGCTCGGAGGCCCTTGCCAGTTCCTCGACAGGGTGACCACGCACCACCTGGCGGCTCACCGTGACGTCCGGATGCCGCTCCGCCCGTTCGGCCATCGTTTCGAAGAGCAGGCGACGGCACTTCTGGAGTGCGAGGACCTCGTCCGCGGAGTCCAGCAGTGTGGGTTCCCAGACCCAGAGTGCATGAAGGTCCGCGCCGCGTACGGCGGCGGTTTCGAAGGCGTAGTCCACGGCAGCCTCGGAGGCACGGCTGCCGTCCGCCCCGACCACGAGGTACGGCGACCGGCAGACCGCGTCCTCGGGCTCCAGCACCACCACGACCGCGCAGGCGGCCTGGGCGCTGACCGGCACGGCCACCGAGCCGCCGCTCAGGAACTCCTCCAGCCGGTTCAGCCGCCGGGAGCCGAGAACGACCAGCTGCGCCTCCTCGGACTGCCGGCACAGCACCTGCGCAGGGGCGCCCTCCAGCAGGAAGGCGGCGACGTCGAGGCCGGGATGCCGCCCAGTGACGAAGGCGACGGCCTCGTCGAGGGCCTCCTCGCCGGGGCTGCACCCGGACTTTCGGGACACGACGCCGTCGAAGCCGCCCAGACCCAGGCGAAACGGCGATTCCGCGTGCACCATCCGCAGCGGTGCCCGGCGGCGTACGGCCTCGTCGGCGGCCCAGGCGAGCGCGGGCTGCCCCGGGTGCCTGGCGTCCACGCCGAAGACGACGGGACGGGACTCTTCAGGATTCGTCATCGCTCCTCCAACCGACAGCCGTCCACCCGGTCTCACCTGCACAGTACGGACGTCCGTGCCTCGGTGCCTTCGCGGACAGGGCCGAGCGATCCGACCCGGCGTTCGTGACCTGCTGAAGCGCGCCCGGACCGACGATCGTGCTATGGGAACGACCGTCCGTGAGCTGCTGCGGGGCCGCCGCCGCAGACGGGCGCGCCGCGCCTTCCGTAGTGGGTGAAGGGGTACGAGGCTGCGGGCCGGGTGTGACGTGTCCACGCCCGTGCGCCTTCCGGTGGACTGCGGGCGTGGCCGGGTGTGGCAGGTGCGGCCCGCGTGACCCCGCTCGCCCCACAGGGGCCGGCGCCAGGCGCAGATAGCGACACGCCCGGCTCTCACCGTTGCGATCGAAATCCACTCATATCGACGCTTGTCATCGCCCTCTCATCCTGGCATCAGCCGCACCGCCCGGCCTGGTCGGCCGTGATCGCCAACCCGCTGCTCGGGAGCATCCCGGCCCCGCACACTTCCCACTCCGCTGCCCGCGAGTTCCTACAAGCGGGGTAGATCGAGCAGTTCGCGCAGACGCCCGGCGACCGCCCTCTCGTCCAGCCCCAGCAACGGAGTGATGCCCAACTTGTAGGCAGCGGCCAGGTTCTCCTGGCTGTCGTCGACGAACAGGCACTCCTCGGCTGGCACGCCTAGCTTGTCCAGCGTCAGGCGGAAGATTGCCGGGTCGGGTTTGCGTACCCCGTGCTCCCCCGACAGCACGACCTCGTCGAAGGTCCCGTACAGGTCAAATCCCGCGTAGGGATCGTAGGGCTCCCGCCCGACGCTGTTGGACAGCATCGCCGTTTTGATCCCGGCGGTTCGGGCCTGCCGCGCGACCTCGATGACCGGGTAGGCCGGGGAAGCATCATGGAGGTATCGGACCATCAGATCGTCCGGCGCGATGCCCATCAGGGCGGCGAACCCCGCGTTCCACTCGGTCTGGGTGATCTGGCCCAGCTCAAGCTGACGGAAGAGATCCTGTCCCCGAGGGTCGGCCCAGGCACGGAGAAAGGTCCCGCGGGCGATCTTCTCCCGGTCCTCGAAAGCGGCGATCACCTCGACCATGTTGATGGTCAAGACACCGAAGAAGTCGAGGATCAAACCTCGATACTTGGGCTTCGCGGATGTCACCATCTCCAACGCCTACTGTTCGCCGCGAAGTTGATCCGGTGGTTCGCGACCTCGCCGTGGAGGGCGGAGGGAAGTTGCCCGCGGGGGAGGGCCCCGGCGGCAGGGCGCCCGCTCACCACCGCTGCGTCCTGGCCCGCCGCAGCCTGGCACGCCCCGAGGAGATCGCCTACTACCTCGGCTTCGCCCCGACGGGGGCTTCCGTCGCCGAGTTGGTCCGTGTGGCCGGCTCCCGCTGGGCCATCGAGGAAGTGCTTCCAAGCTGCCAATAACGAGTGCGGCCTGGACCAGTACGAGGTCCGCCGCTACGTGGGCTGGTACCGCCACATCACCCTGGCCATGCTCGCTCACGCCTTCCTCGCGGCGATGACCGCCCACGCCCTCGAAAAGGGGAGCCGAAGGAACGGTCCCAACAGCCTCGTTCCCCTCGCCGTGGCAGAAGTGCGACGGCTTCTGGACCTTGCCCGTTCCCAGGCGGCCCGGCTCCAGTTCCGGTGCTCGTCGTGTGCCCGGGTTCATGTGGTGGCGTCCGGGTAGCGTAGGAGGGCGCCGAGGCCGTCGTGCAGGGGCAGTTCCTCGCGGGGGATGACGATGAGTTCCGCGCCGGTGCCGACGATCGTGCGGATGAGTGCGGCGTCGGCCGGTTCCTCCCAGGAGGATTCGACGCCGAGATACCTCAGTTCGCCCTGGGTCAGGCCGATTTGCTTGGGGGTGAGGCCGACCCACAGCCGCTGGTGCAGGTCGAACGGGTCGTTGATCAGGACGGCTTCGGCCTGGCCCCGGCGCAGCGCGGCGACGGTGTCCGCGAGCCCTTCGGTTGCGCCGCTGTGGCGGGCGCGGCGGGCCAGGAAGCGCTCGACGGAGGCGTGGTCGCGTGCGGACAGGCGGCCGTGGAAGAGGTGGTCGAGTTCGTCCTCCAGCAGGGCGCGTTCGGGTTCGGCGTCCCAGCCGTCGCTGTCGATGCCGACGAGCCGCTGCCGCAGGCGCTTGGGGAGTTCGCGGGCGAGGGTGTTGCGGGCCCAGTGGTCACCGGACAGCACGATCGCCTCGGCGCCGCTGTGATCGGCCAGGTCGGCGAGCTGGACTGCGACCTCGGCGGCGGTCTGCCGCCAGTTGTCGGCTGGCACCCGTCGGCGGGTGCGGTCCTCGGGCGCCACGCGGGTGGAAGGCCATCGTCCGGCCTGCAGGTCCACCTCGAACTCGGCTTCTCCGGGCGTGGTTTGGGGCTGGGCGACGCGGTGGACCGCGGCTGCCACGTACGGGATGTCCGGGGCGTGCTGCATGGCGAGTGGCATGGCGTCGGGCAGCATCGTGTATCGGGCGGTGTCCCGGGCGGGAGGTTCGGGCAGTTCCTCGGCGAGGGCGAGTCGTCCGTGTGCGGCGAAGATGGCCTGACCGTGCTGACCGGGCAGGTCGCGGTCGGTTCCCACGAGGCGGGTGACGGTGCTGGTGGTGGCCATGTCGGCGCCCTGGGCGGCCAGTTCGGCCTGCAGGTGACGGCGGCGCAGGTCGATGGCCCGGTCGGGGTCGTCCAGGTCGCGCGAGGTGTCGACGTAGGCGCAGGCGTAGGGGCCCTGTCGTGCGTACAGCGGGCCGAGGAAGGTCAGTTGCATGAGCGGCTCCCTGAGGTGTCTAGAGCCTTTGGGAGAGTAGGAGTTCATGTGCCTGGCGGGCGGCGCGGGCCGGCCGTTCGGGGTCGGGCTCCTGGTCGGGAATCTCTTCCAAGCCCTGGATGAGGGCGCGGATCGCCTGGCCGAGGGCCTGGACCCGGGCTTCCAGCGTTTCCAGGCGCTCGACGGCGCTTTCGAGGTCGCGGCCGGGAGGGTGGGGACCGGCTGCCGGTGTCTGCTGTGTGGTGTGCTCGGTCATTGTCGGCTCCTGGGGGGAGAGCGCGGGGTCACTCGGCGGGTGTGATCAGTCCGTAGTGGCCGTCGTAGCGGTGGTGGAGGTTGTTGCCGTGTCCGGTGGTGTCGTTGGCGAAGAAGACGAATGGAAGGCCGGTGGCGTCCAGCCGTTTCTTCGCCTCGGCCGGGTTCGTCAGGGGTGCGGGAGTGGGGCTCATGGCCAGTGGCACGGCGACGGTTCCGAGCTGTTCGGGACGCGGGTGGAGCTGGGCGAGCCGGTAGCCGGTCGGCTTCGCGCGGTAGATGACGCTGTCCTGGCCGGTGGTGAGGTCGGTGAAGAGGTGGAAGCCGTAGTCCATGGTCTCCATCTCGAAGGCGGCCTCGTCGGGCGTTTCACGGGCGAGGGAGAAGGACTTGTGCCGGATGACCTCGCGCTCCTCCACTGGGCGTGGGAAGTGGTCGGGCCGGTGGGTGGGTTCCTCTCCGTGCCGCCACTCGTGTTCGCCGGCCTTCGGAGCTCCTCCCCGCTGGGCTTCCCAGTGGCGGCGCAGCCGGGAGACCTGGAGGGTGAGGCGGTCGCGGAGCAGGTCGACGGCCTCGGTCATGCTCTCGGCGGCGACGTGGGCCCGGGCGGGGCGGCCGTTGACGTCGAGGTTGGCCTGGGCGAGGCAGGGCCGCTCGGTGGCGGGGTTGTGTGTGCGGGTGAGCCGGATCCGGGCGAACAGCACGGGTTCGCGGACCTCGTCGAGGAGGGCGAGAACCTTGGTACGGGCGAGTTGCACCGTACCTGGCGGCAGGTCGCCCCGGGCCTTGACCTCGATTTCGGGCTTCTGGTGGGTTACGGGGTCGTTCACCACGGTTCTTCTCCGATCGAAGGCACGGTCGCGGGGCGTCCGGTGTATCGGGTCAGGCCCCCGATGCCCTGGGCGGGAGTGCCGGGGATGCCGGGTTCGAGGACTCGCACCCCGGCGCCGGTGAGCAGCGCGGTGCGGATGGCGACATCGGCCAGTGACGCCTCGACGAGGGGCCCGGTCTCCGGTGCGAACGCGGTACTGAGCTCCGCGATGTCAGTGGGGCCGGGCCCGAACCAGGCGGTGCGGCGGGCGGCGGGGTCGTCGGTGATCAGGAGGGTGCGCAGCTGCCCGTCGGCGAGGGCGCGCACGGTGGCGTAGATGCCCTCCACGGCGTGTCCGCGGGGCGAGAGTTCCTCGGCGTACCTGCTCACCAGTGCCGTGGTCTGATCGTGTCCGGCGCGGTGGGTCTCGGCGTCGACCTGGGCCATGCGTTCGGGTGCGGCGCCGTCCGGGCTGCGGCTGCCGCTGACCGGGTGGATCGAGACCTCCTGCTGGATCCGGGTGGGAAGGTGCTTGGCGAGGTACTGCCGGGCGCGGACATCGCCGGCCAGCATCAGTACGTGCGCGTCCACCTCGGCCAGCGCTGTGCCGAGTGCCTGTGCGACCTTGACGGCGTTGTGCTCCCAGGAGTCCTCGGCCCTGCGCTGGTAGCGCATCTGGGACATACCGCCGGGCTGGTTGCGCTCGATCTCGTCGTCCGGACCGGTGACCGTGCGGCAGGTTGCTTCGGTGGCGCCCGTCGGGTAGAGCTGCAGATCCGCGCCGGTGCGGTCGACCACGGCGACCACGTGGGCGGGGTGGTCCTGGCGCCAGGCCAGCAGCGGCAGCAGATGCGGCAGCGGCCCGTGCAGAGCCAGGTCGGCCTGCTCGCAGCCGGGCAGCACGGCCGAATGCAGTACCTCGCCGCCCGCGGCGAAGGCTGCCAGCACGCCGGAGCCGGGCCGCGCGGACAGGAAGACCCGGGTGAGGGCGTCCAGGTCGTCGACCTCGGCACCTTGGGCGGCGAGCTCGCGGAGGCGGGCCTGCCAGCGTTCCTCCGTGTCAAGGCCCAGCTCCGGGCGCGCTTCGAGATCGAAGTAGACCGACAGGAAAGGGCCGGGCGCGGCGAACAGCCCGCGCAGGGCTTCGGTGCGGGTCTCGGTTCCGGTGGTCATGAGAGCCCTCCTTGAAGAGGGATGCGGAAGATCATCGGCGATCTCGGTGGATCAGGCCCGGGCGGCACACTGCCCAGGCAGTGCTCAGCGAAGGCACGAGGCCGGCGTGTTACCTGCTCTCCCTTCGGCAGCCGATCCCGGGCCGTGCGGCTGGTCAGGCGTGGAGGGCGCTTGCAGGCTCACGACCCTGCACTCCCGGGACCACGACGACCGGGCAGGTCGCGTGCTGCACGCAGTGCCGGCTCACCGAGCCGAGCAGGGCGCCGGCGAAGCCGCCCAGGCCCCGGCTGCCCAGGACCAGGAGATCGGCACCGCGTGAGCGCTCCAGCAGCACCTCAGTGGCGTTGCCGGGCACTGAGCTCTGCCGGATCTCCACCTGCGGTTCCGGCCCGGCAACGTCCTCCACCGTGTCGGACAGTACCTTCTCGGCCGTGTGGTCGAGCTGCGGATCTCGCTTGGTCATGGCCCAGCCGTAGACCGTCGGATAGATCCAGGCGATCACGGCGTCCACGACGGCCCCGGTGAGCCGGGCCTGCTCGATCGCCCACCGAAGCGCCTGCTTCGAGAGCTCCGAGCCGTCCACACCCACCACGATCCGGTGCTCCGATCCGACCGTGCCGCCCATGTCGCGCCTCCTTCCGTCCTGTCATCACCACCGTGCCAGCCGGCCCGGCCGGGCCCAAGGTCCGGTCGCCTCCCCGGGCTGGGCCACCTGGCCCTGTCGCGTGGCTTCTCATGATCAGACGGACGGCGGCAGGGCTCTGGACGGCGCCGCATCGCGCTGGTGAAGGTGCCATGAGGCCGGTCCTCGCCGTGTTCTCCGAAACCGCCGAAAGGGCAAGGAAGTTGAAAACCTGACCAACCGGCTCGTGGGCCGCATCGCCGTCCCGCTGGTGGCACGCCTGCGCCCCGGAGCTCGCCCCGGCGTTGACCGCAGGTAGCGCCGGCGGCCCATGCCGCCCGCTGAGGCCAGGACCTCGGACGGGGAGCGACGGCGACCAGCGTCAGCTGAGTGCCCCAGGCCTGCCGACTGCTCGGTTCGCAAGCCGCCGGTCGCCACGGCTGCGGCGAGCTGTGTGAACCGGGGCCACGAACGCGACCAGCACGGCCGGCACCGCGATCTCCGCCAGCGCTCGGCGGCTTCCAAAGCCCGCGTAAGGAGCGCGGCGGTTCGGCCCGGCCGTCTGGAGTTGGCGGGCGGTGGGCCTGTTCAGCCCGTGACGTCCAGCTCGGTATACATGCCGGCCCCGTAGTGGCCGGGGAGATTGCACAGCAGTTCGTAGCGGCCGGGCGTCAGCGTGAGCGTGGCCCAGCCTGTCGCGCCCGAGATGATGCCGTCGCCCGCCCCGGCGCCGCAGCTGCGCGATACCTCGCCCAGGCTGCTGGCCTCATCGATCCGCCCGTCGGTACCGCTCGGCCGTTCTCCCACGGCCTGGCCGTCAGGCAGCGGCAGCACGACCACCTCGTGGGTGAGGGCTCCGGCGTTGAACACGCGCAGCGACACCGTGCCGACGGCAACCGTGCCCGGATGGGCGCGCAGCCACATCATGCCCATGCCGTGCCACCGGGGGGTGTTGTCCTGAGGGAGGCGACCGTGTGGGCCCATCATCCCGCCCATGTCTCCGGCGGTCACATCCACCACGTGGCCCGGTAGCGATGGCGGGGCGCACCCGGGACCTTTCGCCATCCGGCCGGCCGAGGCGGGACCGCGGAAGGCGCCGGGGGCGGCGAGCAACAGCGTCGTGACGATGCCCAGGACCAGGGCCGCCAGCACCCCGACAACGGCCAGTCGCAGGTCATGACGCGCTGTCACCGGTGCTCCCGCAACAAGGTGAGCCGGCGCTTGTACTCGTCCCCGTCGATCTCCCCGCGAGCGAATCTCTCGGCGAGCAGTTCCTCAGCTCGCCGGTGGCCCCGTTCGGGCTCGCCCGGCGGGGGCGGGCCAGGCTGCCGGCCGTGACGGATGCCGGTCAGGTAGTGGACTAGCGCGATGACACCGGCGATCACCAGCGCCCAGAGCAACACCATCATCACGAGCATGACCAACCAACCGCCCCAACCCCAGCCGCCGTCGTACCACATCATGCCGATCGCCTTCCCACGGCCGATGACACCATCGGTTTCCCCTCATCCAGAGTGGCGCGGGACCAGCGGCGACCGGCAGGGACATCGGCCTCGCCCTTGGGGCCGAACGGCCCAGGCAGCAGGGCGATGACTATTGCCCCCAGCTGGTCCAGGCCGAGAGGGAGAGAACACCGCTGTAGCCGTTGCTCTCCGGATCGGCCTGCTTTCCGACGCCCCTGTACGGCCTGGGGCGGTTCGACCCCGGCCGTCGGGTTGCTGGTGGCCTCACAATCCGGGAGGGCATGGAAGTCCGGCGCGGCGAGGAACGCGGCTGCTGACCCTCGCCGCGTAGTACGCCGTCGTCTACGCGCTCGCCGGATCCGATCTGCTGGCCCACCCTTGCCAGTACGCTCCCGGACGGCCCGATCATCTCGGCCCGAAGGCCCCTGGCCGGAGCACCGGCCGGTGCGGTCTCCTGGAGAGGGGTCACCCGAAGCGAGCGGAGCGCACGGTGAACCGACGGCAGGCAGGGCGACCAGGAGAGCGAGTGGCACCGGCTCCCGCCCGGCAGTGGCTGGCGCCGGTGCTGCTCGGCTTTACCGCCGCCGCCCTGATCGCGGGCGGTAGCGCGTGGCTGGCAGACGCGTGGACACTCGCGGACACGTGTTGGGCTGTGGGTACGGTCGCGGCGATCATGCCGTCCGTGGCGTGGGTGGTCGCCGCGCTGCGACGCGGCAAGGCCGGGGTCGACCTGATCGCTGTTCTCGCTCTTGCGGGCACGCTGGCCACCGGCGAGTACCTGGCCGGCGCGCTGATCGCCCTCATGCTCGCCACCGGCCGCTGGCTGGACGCGGCGGCCGAACGCCGTGCCTCCCACGACCTGCGCCACCTGCTGGAGCACGCCCCGCGGTCCGCGCGGCGCCGCACCGGGGGCGAGGTGCGGACCGTTCCGCTGAGCGAGGTTCGGGTGGGTGACCTGCTGGTGGTTGGACCGGGCGAGGTCGTCCCGGTCGACGGGCGGATCGAGGGCCACACCGCTGTTCTGGACGAGTCCGTTCTGACCGGCGAGTCCCTCCAGGTCGAACGCGTCGCGGGCGAGAGGGTGCGCAGCGGTGGCGTCAACGCGGGCACCGCCTTCGAGTTGCGGGCCGAGGCGACCGCGCGGGACAGCACCTATGCGGAGATCGTGCGGCTGGCCGAGCAGGTAGGTGCCGAGGCCGCGCCGGTGGTCCGGCTGGCCGACCGGTACGCCGCCTGGTTCCTGCCGCTGTCGCTGGCGGTGGCCGGCCTGGCGTGGCTGGTCAGCGGCTCGGCGGTGCGGGCGGTGGCCGTGCTGGTGGTCGCGACCCCCTGTCCGCTGTTGCTGGCCGCGCCGGTCGCGATCGTCTCCGGTCTGTCCCGGGCCGCACGGCAGGGCGTGGTGATCCGCGACGGCGCCGCGCTGGAGACCCTCGGTCGCGCCCGCACCCTGGTCCTGGACAAGACCGGCACCCTCACCGCCGGGCGCCCCCGCGTCATCGATGTCGCCGCCGCCCCCGGTCACACGCCCGCCGAGGTCCTCACCCTGGCCGCCTCCGTCGATCAGTTCTCCCCTCACGTCCTCGCCCACGCCATCACCGACGAGGCCCGCGCTCGCGGACTGCCACTCGTCCAGGTCGATGACGTCACCGAGGTACCCGGCCGCGGCGCGGCCGGACGGGTCGACGGCACTGCCGTGACCGTCGGCCGGCGCGGGCACGACGACACGCCGCTGCCCGGTTGGGCACGTGCCGCCGACAACCGGGCCACTCTCGACAGCGCCGCAGTCGCCTGGCTCGGCAAGGGCGACACGCTCACCGGAGCGATCCTGCTGCGCGACCCGCTGCGCCACGACGCCCCGCGCACCCTGCGCCGGCTGCGCGAGGCCGGCATGGAACGTCTGCTGATGCTCACCGGCGACCGGGCGGAGCCGGCCCGTGAGATCGCCGCAGTCCTCGGCCTCGACGACGTCCACGCCCGGCAGACCCCGGCCGACAAGGTCGCCGCCGTCCGCGCCGAACGCGAGCGGGCGGTCACCGTCATGGTTGGCGACGGTGTCAACGACGCCCCGGCCCTGGCCGCCGCCGACGTGGGCGTGGCCATGGGCGCCCGGGGCTCCAGCGCCTCCTCCGAGGCCGCCGACATCGTCCTCACCACCGACCGCGTCGACCGTCTCGCCGACGCCGCCGGCATCGCGGTGCGCGCCCGGCGCATCGCCGTGCAGAGCGCCCTCGGCGGCATGCTGCTGTCCCTCGCCGCGATGGCCGCCGCCGCCTTCGGCCTGCTACCGCCAGCCGCCGGCGCCCTGCTCCAGGAAGCCATCGACGCCGCCGTCATCCTCAACGCCCTGCGCGCCCTACGACCTGACCGGACCGCCCTGCCCACCATCGAACCGGCCACCGAGCAGCTCCTGCAACGCTTCGCGGCCGAGCACGACGACCTGCGTGCGGTCATCGAAGCCGTCCGCGAAGCCGCCGACCACCTGACCGACGCCACCGGCCCGCAGGCCCTGGACTCAGTCCGACAGATCGACCGACTTCTCACCGACCGGCTCCTGCCGCACGAACTCGCCGAGGAGCACCAGCTCTACCCGGCCCTCGCCCCCGCCCTCGGCGGGCCGGAGGCCACCGCCACGATGAGCCGCGCCCACACCGAGATCCACCGCCTCGCCCGCCGCATCGCCACCCACCTGCAACTCGCCGACGCCAACCACGGCCGCCTGCGCGACGAACAGCTCGACGACCTGCGGGCCTGTCTCTACGGCCTCCACAGCGTGCTTCGCCTGCACTTCGCCCAGGAAGAGGAGAACTACTTCTCGCTCGCACACTAACCGAACGGAGAAGTCGGGGGTGGGCGAGTCGACCACTCCGATACGGTCCGACACCGTCCGGCTGGGCTCCCGGCGGGGAACCACCTGGAAACGGGGTGGTCACCGATCCGTTCAGCCGAGGCCCTTGCGGGCGGTGCGGAACACCTCAGCGTGGGCGGCCTCGTCGGCGCCCGTGACCACGGGCTTCGGAGTGTCGTCGGCCTCCAGCAGGCCAGTCGCCGTGATCGCCTTCATCGTGGAGCTGGGTGCGGTGGCGCCGTCGGACGCACAGCGAGACGCGATGCGCATGGCTCGCCAGTAGCAACCCGAGCGTTCTCACCTGGGCCGACGCCGTCCGCCAGCCGGATACCGGACCACGTCCGCTCCTCCGCTCGTGCAACACGCACCGGCGCCGAGTGGCATGCCGCTTCCGGCGTAATGGGCGGTTCGGGAAGCCGCACCATGCCACGCTGTGGTCTGGTTCGATCGCGGTCGTGTCGGGAGGCCAGGTGCACCGCTCGTGGGAGGGAACGCCTACGCGGATCCAGCGTGACCGCAGAGGCGAAGCGGCGCCTTCAGCGCGGACGCCGTCCCCACGCCGTCAAGTGAACCGGACCGTGCTCGCCGAGGCATCGGCACCTCCGCAGCCCCCGCCGGGCACGATCCTGCGGGAGCCGGTAGCGGGATCGTTCGACGCGAGACGATGGGAGGGATGCGAAGGCGCGTCCATCCAGATCAGCGCCGAGCCCCGCCGGCCTGGAGGCGTCGAGATCGGCTACGAGGCCACCGGTCGCCGACGATGACGGGGGAACGGGGCGACTCCCAGAAGCCACACGTCCCCGAGGTGCGCCTGCGACTGGGCGTCGAGCTGGAGCAGATCGCCGAGCAGCTCAAGTCACTGGCCCGCGCCCAGGACCAGATGAGCGCCCTGTACGAGGCCGTCCTCAGCCGGGACGTCGACCTGTCCATCATGCTGCGACTGATCGTCGCCACCGCGATGGACCTGGTCGGCGCCCGCTACGGTGCGCTCGGCGTGCTCGACGAGCAAGGCAAGCACCTCGCACTGTTCGTCCCCGCCGGGCTGTCGGACCAGGAGCTGGCCGACCTGGCCGACGTGGAGCTCCCGCACGGGCTCGGCCTGCTGGGGCATCTGATCGCCCATCCCGAACCATTGCGCGTCGACGACATCTCCGCGCACCCGGACTCGGTGGGCTTCCCACCTGGCCATCCACCGATGCGCACCCTGCTCGGAGCCGCGATCAACATCCGCGGCACGACCTACGGGGACTTGTACGTCTCCGAACGACGCGATGGAAAGCCCTTCGACGCCCACGACGAAGCACTGATCATCGCGCTGGCTGCTGCAGCGGGACTGGCCATCGACGACGCCCGGCTGTACGAGCAGTTCCGCCTCGACGCGGAACAGTTCCAACGACTGCTGCTTCCCCGGCTACCCGACCTGCGCCCCTTCGACGCGGCTGCCGTCTACCGGCCCGCCGCCACGCCCGGCCACGTCGGCGGCGACTGGTACGACGCCCTCCTGGCACCGGATCGAGCCTGCGCGGCCGTCATCGGCGACGTCGCCGGACACGACCTGCAGGCCGCCGCAGCCATGGCCCAGATCCGCAACATGCTGCGCGCCCTGCTCTACGACCGGCGCACCCCGCCCAGCGCCGTCCTCATCCAGCTCGACCGGATCCTGCACGCCATCACCGACAACCCCGTCACCACCGCGTGCCTCGCGCGCATCGAACCCGGGGAGCGAGGCGGATGGATGCTGCGCTGGAGCACCGCGGGCCATCCTCCGCCGCTGCTCCTCACCCCTGACGGAAGGACCGACTACCTGCACGCCGACCCCGACCTTCCCCTCGGCGTGGACGCGGCCGAACCACGCCATGACCACACCCGTCCCGTGCCGCCGGGTGCGACGGTGGTCCTCTTCACCGACGGCCTCTTCGAGCACCCCGACCACTCCGTCGAGGCGGGGCTGGACCGCCTCGCCGCGCTCGCGGCCACCCACGCCGCCCTGCCACTGCAGGACTTCGTGCAAGCACTGGCCGACCACCACCCCAGCGACGCCCACGACGACATGGCCATCCTCGCCCTTCGTACACCCTCTGCCTGACCATCGGGCCCGGCGTAGGCGCGCAGTGCGGCCAGCGCGGCGGGGGATGGGCCTCGGCGCGGCGGCTCGGCCGGCTGGTTGCCGGGTGTCTGCGGTGTCGCCGGGCCGGCGGGGCCGGCCGCCGGCCCGGGCGCGGCCATGGGGTGGCCGGGTACGACGGGGCCGATGGCGTTCATGAGGATGAGCCGGTGGAGGCGGCGGCGGGTGTCGCGCAGGGCCATCTCGGCGGCGACCCAGCCCCCGAAGGAGCTGCCGAGAACGGCGGCCGGATATGCGTCGAGCTGATCGAGCAGCTCCAGGTAGGACTCGGCGAGGTCGGCAACGGAGTCGAGCGCGGGCGGGCGTGAGGTGGTGTGGTCCCAGCCCGGGTGGATGGGGAGAAGTACACGGTGCCGGTCGGCGAGGTGTTCGGCGAGCGGTGTGAGACTGTCGGGGCCAGACCCGCCGTGCAGGAGCAGGACCGGCGTGCCGTGTCCGCTCTGGCGTACCGTCAGTGCCGGGCCGTGGCGCAGGAGTAGTTGTCGGGTGCTTGGTGGGGTGGATGCCGCCGGGTTCGTCACTTGGCTTGCTCCGGACGTGAGTTGAACTGGCCGACCAGGCCCTTGGGTGCGTCGGCGGCGAAGCAGACAGCGAGGTTGGCCGACGAGTCGGCGGCGGCGGCCTCGGCGCGCGGGAACATCGCCTGTTCGTAGCGGGAGAGCGCGGCCTCGGTGTCGCCGGGATGGTCGAGGATGGCTCGGGCGAGTTCGGCGGCGTCCTGCATGGCATTGTTGGCGCCCTCTCCGGCGAACGGCGGCATCACGTGGGCGGCGTCTCCCAGCAGCGTGACGCCGGGCACACGCTCCCATCGGTGGCTGACGGGCAGGGCGAAGATCGGGCGGGGTACGAGCGGGCCGTCGGCGTCGGCGACCAGTGCTCGCAGGGCGGGATGCCAGTCGGGGAACTGCTCCAGCACCCGGGTCTTCGCCGCGGCGGGATCGGCGAAGTCGATGCCGTCCAGCCAGTCGAGCGGGGCTCTGACGGCGGTGTAGACGTGAAGGCTTCCGTCCCACTCGCGGTGGGCGAGGAAGCCCTTGCCCTCGGCGAGCGCGAAGAGCATGCCGCCACCGACGAGTTCGGCCGCCTCGGGGTGGCGGGCGTCGGCGTCGAGCAGGTCGCTCTCCACGACGGACACCCCGGTGTAGGCGGGCGTGGCGCTGGACAGCAGCGGGCGGACCTTGGACCAGGCTCCGTCGGCGCCGACCAGGAGGTCCGCGGTGAAGACAGTGCCGTCGGCAAGGGTGATCTCGTGGCGGCCGTCCTCCCGGGTCCGGGTCTCGACGACCCACGCGCCCCAGCGGACGGTGCCGTTGGGCAGGGAGTCGAGGAGCAGGTCACGGAGCCGGCCGCGGTCGACCTCGGGACGGGTGTGCGTGGAGTCGTCGTCGCTCTCCTCGAAGAGGACGGTGGCGTGCCGGTCCAGGATTCGCATGGCCTCCGCGCCGGGCAGCACGAGCTTGAGGAGCTCCTGGTGCAGCCCGGCGGCGCGCAGGGCGGCCTGGCCGGACTCCTCGTGGATGTCGAGCATGCCTCCCTGGGTGCGGGCGTGCCGGTCGGCGTCGCGGTCGAAGACGGCGGCCTGGACGCTGCTCGTGTGCAGGACGCGGGCCAGCGTCAGACCGCCCAGGCCGGCGCCGACGATGGCTATGGGGTGGTGCGCCGCGGTCATGACGGTACCTCGATTCGACGGGCGATATGGGGAGCGGAGGGCCGGTCGGAGGCCGGCCGCGATCAGTCCGTCGGCCGGGGGGTGGTCTTCGCGCCATTGATAACTGCGCGGAAGATCCAGGCCAGGCGCTGTTCGGGGGTGCCGGAGACCAGGTCGTTGCCCAGCGCCGCGATCCGTGGGTGCGTCTGGGCCGTGGCGTTCCGCAGCGCGTCCACCAGCGCGGCGTGCTCGTCCTCGGAGGCGATGTCACGGTCCTGGGTGGACTGCTCGGCCGCGGTGGCGGTGGCGATCTGGAGCAGGACGTCCACGCCCCAGGCGGCTTGCGCGTCGGGGACCTCGCCCTCGTGCAGGAGGGCGAGGACCGCCTCGACCAACGCCAGGTAGTTCGGCCCCGAGGGGCGGGCCACCAGTGCGGAGTGCGCGAGGCTGGGGTGCTCGAACAGGACGTGCGTGTAGGAGCCGAGGACGGCCACCAGCCGCTCGCGCCAGTCGCCGGCCGCCTTCGCCGGGGTGAGGTCGACCGCGCCGAGCAGGTCCTCGAGGATCGCCGCGTGGAGCTCGGCCGTGTTGGACACGTACACGTACAGCGAGGCCGGGCCGGTGTCGAGTTCCTGGGCCAGGCGGCGCATGGTGACGCGCTGCAGCCCTTCGGTCCGCATCAGGCCGACGGCGGTGGCGACGATGCCTTCGTAGCTGAGGGCCGGCTTCGCGGGCCGCTCGCGCCTGCTGCGAGGTTCGTGGGTTCGGGGGCTCATGGCCGCAGCGTAACGAACTTGTTTGTAACGAACAAGTTCGTTAAATCGACAAGGCTGTGACTGTCGCACCGGGGACGTCCCGGCCTGCGGGGTCGCGGGCGCAACTTCCAGCTCGGCTTCGTCATACCACCACGCTTCGGCGGCCGTACCGTGACTGCCGACCTGTCATCCCATTGCCTGCCACGGCGGCTGCCGCTGCCGGCTGCCATGGCGAGATCGCGGCCTCGGCTCCGATGCCCGACGGGCACGCCGCGGCCGAGCCGGTTCTGGTCGGCCATTTTGTGGGCGCGGCCGCGCATGCCGTTGTCATGCCGCAGTGGGCGGATCGGTGTTCGTCTCGGCACCGGCGCGCGACCGCCTTCCTGCGCCTGTACCTGCAGCGGGGGGCGTTGCCATTCTGGCGGCATCCGCACAAGCACGCCGGGCGTCACTGATCCCGGGCCGGACGGGTCGTCGCACTCTGGTCGGGCTGTACGAACCGCCTCGAACCGCCCGTCCGTCCCGGCGGGCGGAGCGCGGACGCCGCCGGGACGGACGGGGCGGGTCTCGACAGGTCAGGTCGGCCCACCCAGCTCCTGTGAGATCCGGGCGAGCTGGTCGAGGCGGCGTTCCAGGCTGGGGTGCGTGGAGAACAGGCTGAAAAGGGTCGTCCCTTCGCCGAGGGCGGGGGTGAAGAAGAAGGCGTTGAAGGGCTGGGCGGTGCGCAGGTCCCGGGTGGGGATGCGAGCGATGGCGCCGCTGACCTTGGTCAGGGCGGAGGCGAGCGCGGAGGGGCGGGCGGTGAGCAGGGCGGCGGAGCGGTCGGCCGCCAGTTCCCGGTACCGGGACAAGGTCCTGATCAGCAGGAAGCTGATCGCGTAGACGGTGGCGGAGACTGCCATGACGAGGGCGAGCAGGGCGGCGGTGTTCTGGTCGCCGCGCCGTCCGAAGAGCTCGGAGTAGAAGGTGAACCGGACCAGCAGTCCGGCCAGGACGCCGAGGAAGGAGGCGATGGTGATCACGGCGACATCGCGGTGCGCGACATGGGACAGCTCGTGGGCCAGCACGCCCTCGAGCTCCTCGGTGTCCAGGCGGCGCAGCAGTCCGGTGGTGACGCACACGACGGTGTGGCCGGGGCTGCGGCCGGTGGCGAATGCGTTGGGCAGGTCCATCGCCGAGAGGGCCACCTGGGGTTTGGGCATGTCCGCCATCGCGCACAGCCGGTCGACGACTCCGTGCAGGTGCGGCTCCTCCTCGGGAGTGACCGCGCGGCCGTGCATGGCGAACAGGGCGATCCGGTCGGAGAACCAGAACTGGGCCGCGAGCAGTCCACCGGCGATCACCACCACCACGATCCAGGACTTGAGCAGTACGATGAGCGCGGCGATGAACGCCACGTAGAGCAGCCCGAGCAGGAACAGCGTGGCCAGCATCCGCAGGGTCAGCTGCCGGTCGGGCCGGAAGCGGGTGGTCATGGTGTTCACCCCGGGATCAGGCTCTCGTCGGTGAGCAGGGCGCTCACCTCCGCCAGGCTCATGTCCTCATCGGGAAGCACGAGTTCGGAGGGGACGAGGGAGTCGGGGGTGAGCGGGGCGCCGAGGCGGCGCACCGTTTCGAGGAGGGCTCGCAGGGCCCCGGCGAACCCCTTTTCGTCCTGTGCTTCCACGGCGCTCTGAAGGCGGGCGTCGAGCCGGTTGAGTTCGTCCAGATGGCCTTCGGCAACGCTGTACTGCCCTTCGCCGAGAATCCGCACGATCACGATGCAGCCTCCTTGTCCGGCGGGATGGCGGGCCTGCCGGCGGCTTCGACCGCAGGGGCGGCG
Organism: Kitasatospora cystarginea; assembly: GCF_039533515.1. Taxonomy (NCBI): domain Bacteria; kingdom Bacillati; phylum Actinomycetota; class Actinomycetes; order Kitasatosporales; family Streptomycetaceae; genus Kitasatospora; species Kitasatospora cystarginea. Next base: position 41,404 of record NZ_BAAATR010000010.1, read on the forward strand.
CCGGATCCGGTCAACTGGGCTTTCATACGGGCCAGTTCAGCTTCGATGTCGTGGCCTTCGCTCACGGCATCGAGCTGCGCCTGGATGTCGTCGCGGCCTGCGGGCAGCGTGGCGTCCTCCAGCGCGCCGGTGGCGATCAACTCATCCAGCGCGCCGGCGCGGGCCTTGAGCTGCTCGGTCCTGTCCTGGGCGCGCTGCATGGCCAAGCCGATGTCACCCATTTCCTCCGAAATACCGGTGACGGCCTCGCTGATACGGGTCTGGGCCTCCGCGGCGGTGTAACTCGCCTTGATCGTCTCCTTGCGGGTGCGGAAGGCGTCCACCCGCGCCTGCAACCGCTGAGCGGCGAGCGTGAGCTTCTCCTCCTCCGCCTGCAACGAGACTTCCTGGCCCCGCAGATCGGTGATCTGCGAGGTGACGGCCGCGCGCCGGGTCAGGGCCTCGCGAGCGAGGTCCTCACGCCCGGCCGCGAGCGCCTGCTGCGCCTGGTTCTCCAACTTCGCGGAGGACTGGTCGAGATGGGTGATCTGGAGTTCGATGCGTTTGCGGCTGGTGGCCACGTCCGCCAGGCCGCGTCGCACCTTCTGCACCAGGTCCAGCTGTTTCTGGTACGAGTAGTCGAGCACCTCGCGCGGGTCCTCCGCGTGGTCCAGTGCCTTGCCGACCTTGATCCTGAACAGGGCGGCGATACGGCGCATGATGCTGGTCATGGCTGGCCACCTCCGCATTCTTCTGCTCGTCCTCGTCGGCCTCAGCGGCGACCGTGATCAACGACATCGCCGACCAGACTCACTCGCCGACGCCGTGATCGGTCCGGAACATGATGGCGCTCCGCCTCCCCGAGTCGGAAGTGCCTCTCGTTTCACGTTCCTCCGGCCCTGGTCAGGAGGCCAGGGCCGTTCGGTCCCGGGGCCTGGGCGAGTGGGCCTCTGGCTGGCGGGGCCATAGGTGGGAGTGCTGCCGGGCTGCCAGGGCAGCAGCCATCGGCCCTCTGCTGCTCGATCGGGGAAGCGGGTGGTGTCGGCTTCCGTGAGTCCGACGGCCCCCTGTGCTGAGCAGGGCAGTGTACGGCCGGCAATGGGGCGATCTGCGGGCGCCGCCCGCCCGGTCGTGACCGGCAACCACCCGTCCAGCGAGCAGGTCCCGCTCATCTGACGAGCGGCTTTCCCCCAGCCCGAGTAGAACGGTCAACAGCAGACTCAGCCGGCAGCGGCATATGAAACCTGGCTCCCATCCCGGTCCTGCGATCTCCTCGAGGAGGTTTTTGTGGCAACCGACTATGACGCCCCGCGCCGCAGCGACGAGACCGAAAGCACGGACAGTCTCGAAGAGCTCCAGGACCGTCGTGACCAGCGGTTCCCCGGTGCGGCCGTCGACGAGGCCGAAGAACCCGAGTCCGTGGAACTGCCCGGTGCGGATCTCTCCAACGAGGAACTCACCGTCCCGGTCGTGCCTCCGCAGCCGGACGAGTTCGTCTGCGCTCGCTGCTTCATGGTTCACCACCGCAGCCAGCTCGTCGGCCAGACTGCGGACGGCCAGCCTGTCTGCCGTGACTGCCTGCCCTGACCTGACGGCGTACCCCACTGCTGTGAGGGGCGAGCCGCAGCCAGGGCAACAGCACTGCTTGCAGGCAGTGCGCCCGCGAACCCGGCTGCGCGCTGAGCAGTCAGGTGGTGCCGTGCGCGCTGTCGACGGCCACGCGCAGTACGGCGTCCACGTCGGTATGGACGGGTTGCCCGTCCGCGAGATCAGGGTCCAGTGAACCACCACGATCCTTTGCGGGGCGTGGCTTCCGCCTTCTGGCGGAAGCGTTACGGCATATCGCTGCGCTTCGGGCATGGGGGCGCGCCCCTGACCGCCGTGGGTGACCACGATCTCGGCCAGCGTGTCCGCCGCCGCGATGCTGGGGGCGAAGGGTCGGTCACCAGTGCGGTGGCTTCTGAGCATGGTGAGTGGTGGTGCTCGCCGTGGGCTCTGCGGATCGGGGGTGGGCTGTTCGGTTCTGGTGTGCGGGACGGGGTGACCGGCAAGCGGCGGTTGATAGTGGTCCGGGTGGCCCGTTGTGCGAGCGGGTGGAGGGCTATGTTGCGGTCGCGGAGCTCGACCATGCCGTAGGTGTGCAGCAGGAGAGTGTCGACGGTCTCGAAGGGGAACTCGTCGAGGGAGTCGCGCCCGGGCCATGGCCTGCAGGCAGGAGCTGGTCTGCGTCGACGTCGCACACCTCGCCGGTGCTGATGGCCCTGGCCGCGTGACTGGTGCTGATGGGCCTGGGCGTTCGTCGCCGGGTGCTTCTTCATCCTCTGGTGGTGGGCCCGCCGAGCGCCTGCCGGGTGGGGCTGTCGGCACGGTGGGCGGGCGTGGCTGCGCGTCCCGCTCCGGAACCGGCGTTGTTCCAGTGGGTATGTGCCCGGACTCGTGCACGGCGACCGCACGGCGTTCCTCCGGGAGAAGGGCGTCGGAGGACTCCCCGCGACCGAGCAGTACCCGGTCGCGGGCGGTGTCGACGTCCTGTGCGGTGATGACGGTATGTCCGGCTCGCACCGCGTTGATGGCGGCCTCGTTCACGAGGTTCGCCAGGTCCGCTCCGGAGAACCCCGGGGTGCCACGGGCGACGCGCTCCAGGTCGACGTCGGGGGCCAGGGCCTTTCCGCGCACGTGGACGGAGAGGATCGCCGACCGCTCGCCCTGGTTCGGCAGCGGTACGTGACCTGCCGGTCGAACGGACCCGGTCGCAGCAGAGCCGGGTCGAGCGCGTCGGGGCGGTTGGTCGCGGCCAGCACGACGATGCCCGTGCTCTGGTCGAAGCCGTCCATCTCCGAGAGCAGTTGATTGAGGGTCTGCTGGTTGCGTGCGATCATCTCGTGCATTTGAGCCTCCCCCGCTCTCATGGTCCGCCCCGGAGGAGACTCCCCGGCGATCCGTCAGACGATGGGAGAGGCCGACCTGCTCGGGCTCAACCTGGAGTACGACCGGCCGGACGGCACCCGCACACCCGCCGCCCGGGCTATCTGCTCGGCTCGCTCGCCCTGCTGGCAGTCGCCCAGTCCGGGCATCCCGTGGTGCTGGTGCGCGCTCCCTGGGGCTCGCTGGAGCCGGTCCGGCGCGTCTGGGGCCGTTGGTCGCGGAGCTGGTCCCTACCGTGTGACGGGGGTTCAGCTCGCGACGAGCGGAGGGCGGGTGGCCCGGCGGAAACAGGGGACTTCGCAACGTGCGGGGTACCTGTGTGCGCGGCGGCGGTACGGTCAGGCCCGGTCGGCCTCGGTGACAGTCGGCGGGCGCTGCTTCCGGGCGGCGCGGCGTTCGAGGAAGCGGTGCTTCGGGGGGACGCGGGGCAGGGCGAGCAGTCCCAGCGCGGCGGCGGTCAGGCAGGCGCCAGCGCCGAGCGCGAGTCCGGCGCGGGGGCCGAGGCGTTCGGAGACCACGCCGATGATCGGGCCGCCTACGGGGGTGCTGCCCAGGAAGGTGACCGTCCACAGGGCCATGACCCGGCCGCGGAACCGGGGGTGGCTGACCAGTTGCAGTGTGGTGTTGCCGGTCGTCAGGAAGACGGTGCTGCCGATCCCGACACAGACCAGGGCGACGAGTTCGGCCGGGACACCGGGGACGGCCGCGGCCGCCGTCAGCGCGGTACCGAATCCGGCCGCGGCTCCGATCAGCGGGACGACGCCCGCCTCCCCGACCGCGGCTACGGCCAGGCCGCCGACCACCGATCCCAGGCCCATGGCGGAGGTGAGGAAGCCGTAGGTCCGCGCGCCGCCGTGCAGGGTGGTGCGGGCCAGCAGCGGGAGCACGACCTGGAACTCGTAGGCCAGGGTGCCGATCAGGGCCATCATCGCCAGTGGTGCCCACAGGCCGGTGGTGTCGCGCACGTAACGCAGCCCGGCGGCGAGCTGTCCTGGCCCGCGTTCGACGGGGCGGGTCGCAGTGAGCTTCTCGATGCGAATCAGACGTAGTGCCAGCAGGACCGTGAGGAAGCTGGCGGCGTTGGCCAGGAAACACACGCCCACGCCGACCGTGGCGATCAGGATGCCGGCCAGCGCGGGACCGATCGCCCGGGCGGTGTTGGTCATGACACTGTTGAGGCTGACCGCGTTGCGCAGCAGCTGCGGTCCGACGATCTCAGGGACGAAGGCCTGCCGGGTGGGGTTGTCCACCGCGTTCACCGTGCCGAGCGCGACGGCGAGGAGCGCGACCATCCACAGCCGCACGGTGTGCGTCACCGTCAGCAGCCCCAGTAGCAGGGCGAGCGACGCGAGCGTGGCCTGGGTGACCATCAGCAGGAGACGCTTGTCGGCCCGGTCGGCGATCAACCCGCCGTACGGGCCGCCCACAAGGACGGGCAGGAACTGCGCGGCGACCACCAATCCGAGCACGGTGCCCGACCCGGTCAGCTCGAGCACCAGCCAGGACTGGGCCACGGCCTGCATCCAGGTGCCGATCAGGCTGACCGACTGCCCGGCGAAGTACAGCCGGAAGTTCGGCACCCGCAGAGCAGCGAACACCCCCTCATACTGCCGTCCGCGCTCCGCAGTGGCAGTGCACGGACCGTGCGACACGGCGGGTGAGCGGTAGCGGGGTTCAACGTTCGGGGCGCCGGGCGGGGCGGCCAGGGCGGAAGGTGACGGCGAGCCAGCTCGCCCAGCCGACCGGCTGGAGAGCCCAGTAGCTGATCGCCCGGTACAGCAGAGTCCCGGCGATCGCGGGCCCCGGGGGCAGTCCGTACAGGACGAGCAGCGCGGACAGGCTCGCCTCGGCCACCCCCAGACTGCCGGGCGTCAGCCGCAGGGAGCCCGGGATCTGCGTCAGTCCGTAGGCGAGCAGCAGGCCGCGCCACGGTACGCCGCTGCCCAGCGCCCACAGGCAGGCGGCCAGGCAGGCTGCGTCGAAGACCCAGTTCAGCAGCGCGAGCGCGCCCGGGAGCAGCCACGGCCGGACGCCGGGCTGCAGGCTCCGGGCCTGTTCCATCACGTGTGCCAGTCCACGCTGGGCCTGCCGCACCTGGGCGGATCGCCGGCCTGCGCCCTCCCAGACCCGCCGCACCGCATCACGGAAGCCGGCGAAGCGGGACAGGCTGACGGCCAGCAGGCCGACTGCGGACGCCAGCAGCAGCACGCCGGTGACCGGGCGCAGCACGGCGGCGGCCCCGGCCGCGCCAACGGTGAGCAGGCCGATCACGATCAGGATGCCCAGGCCGAGTGCCGACAGCGCGCCGCCGACCACCAGCACGGCCGCCGCCAGGGCCGGTGCCACGCCCCGGCGGCTCAGCTGCTGGAACACCCAGGCGCTGGCGAACGCCGCCCCGCCGGGCAGCGCACCGGCCACGGCGTTGGCAGCCACCGCGATCGCCGCCACCCGCCGCAGGCCCCACCGGACCCCGCCAGCCCACAGGAGCCGCCACGGTACGGCGGCGAAGCACAGGACCGACAGCGCCTCGCACACCACGCCCACCCCCAGTTGGGGCAGTCGTACCCGGGCGATCAGGGCGAACGCCTGCGCCAGCTGATGCCGCTGCCAGATGGCCGCCAGCACCGCGGCTGTCACCAGCAGGCCCGCGCCCACCCACCGCACCCAACCCAGCCAACGGGGATGACCGGCCCGCCTATCCGCGCGGGAGGCGGCTGCGGGTTCCGACCGCTCGGACACCGGCCGTCACCACTGGTAGGTGATGTGGCGCACGGGCCGGACGCTGGTGGCCGACCCGCCGCTCGTGCCAGGCCGACCTCCCAGAGCGTGCGGCCCTGCCGACGATGAAGCATGGGGACGGATGGCTTCCATGACCCTCCTCCTGACCGAATGTTCTGGTCAGCCATCATGAGCGCATACCAACGGCACGACGCCATTCCGCGCGCCGCAGCGATGAGGACTACGACGAGCTGACCGGGGGCGGCGACCAGGAGGAGAAGTGAGGTAGCGCCGGACGGACGAGCCGTTCGACCCCGAGGAAATGATCCGTCGTAGATTGCCCGCCTTTGCGGCTCTATTCCCGAGCCGAGTAGGTCCGTGTGTCACTGAGTACGCCGCCGAGCATGCATGTACTGGCCGGGGGTGGGCGTTACGTGCGACTTCGCGGGCTCGGCGGCGTCAACAGGCCGGGCGTACCGTCATCACCGCGCACGGCCTCGACACCGCCCGCGACCGGGTACTGCTCGGACGTAGGGAGTCTTCCAACGCCCTGCTCCCGGAGGGGCGTCGTGCGGTCGCCGTGCACGAGTCCGGGCATCATCGCCCGACCACCGGCCGTCGCCGCCGGTCTCAGGGACCGGACCGCCGGTGGGGAGGCGGGGCAGCACGCTTGAGCGTCTACTGGTGTTGGAGGCCGCCGCCGAACGATGGGACGATCCGCCGTGCGATCTGCCGCCGCTACCGTCGAGCGGCCGAAGGGACTGTTCGACCGCTCGGCCGAATGGGGCGCACTCGCCGCCTTCGCGAGCGATCCGCGTCCGGGGCCGGCCGTGGGCATGGTGACCGGACCCCGTGGGCAGGGCAAGACCTACCTTCTCCAGGAGCTGGCCCGGGCCACTGGCGGCTTCTACTTCGGAGCCCAGGCGACCGAGGCGGAGTCGCTGCGCCGACTGGCCGACCAGCTCGTTCGCCGCACCGGTGAAGGCTCCCCGGCCCGCTGGCGCGGCTGGGAGGACGCCCTGGACGCCCTGGTGGCCCTTGCGGCCGACCGGCCCCTTCCGGTCATCCTCGACGGCTTCCCGGAGCTCGTACGACAGAGTCCCGTGCTGCCGTCCGCCGTCACGAGCGTCTGCCGCCGGCTGCACGACGGGGACGGGCGGAACCGGGCGAGGATGCTGTTGTGCGGCAGCGCCATGCCGGTGATGCAGCGGCTGCTCGGCAGTGCCCCGATGACGGCCGACCTCCAGATCGAGATCGGACGGCTCGACTACCGGCAGGGCGCCCGGCTGTGGGAGATCGAGGATCCCGTCCTCGCCCTCCAGGTGAGTGCCGTCGTCGGTGCGAGCCCGGCCTTCCGCCACGACGCGGCGGGCGAGGACGCGCCCGCGCACCGGGACGACTTCGACGCCTGGGTGTGCCGGACCGTCCTCAACCCCCGTCTGCCGCTGTTCTGGAGGGCGGGCCACCTGATCGAACGAGAGCCGGACGGCTGGGACTGAGCCCTGTGCCACTCCACCCTGGCCGCCCTCGCCGACGGCTGCTCGACACCGGGCACCATCGCCGACTGGCTGGCGCGCCCCGAAACCGACGTGCCACACGTCCTGGCACGACTGAGCGACTGCGGCTTCGTGGACGGCATGCATGACGCCTTCCGCCCCGGTGTGGCGCACTACCGCATCGCCGAGCCGCTGCTCGCCTTCGACCACGCCGTCATCCGGCCCCACCGGAGCGCTCTCGAGCGGCAGGAGGCCGCGGCGGTGTGGCGATCGGTCCGCCCGGCCTTCGACTCGTCCGTCCTCGTGCTGAGCCTCGCCGGCGTCGATGCGCTCGTCGTGGCCGACGAGTACGGGCAACTCGTGGGTCTGGTGACGGCCGGGGATCTCGCCGCCGCACTCGCCGGCCGGCCGCGAGCTTGGAGGAAGGCACAGGCCGAAGGCGTGCCGCGCAAGCCCCGGGGCCTACTGCCAGGACTGCCGCCGCGCCCCCAGGACCATCGGACCGGAGTGCCGTGAGGCGGAACGGTGGGCATGGCGAAGTGCTGGATTCGTCGCTCACGTCGGCTCCTCGAGTGGGAATCCGTGAAGCGGTCACCGGCCGGGTCCGGCAGGGCGTCGACGACTTCGGCGACATCGCCCGGGGCATCCGCTCGGCCGTTTCGGACCGGGCTGCTTCTGCCCGCTCTGGGATGGTCCGCTCAGGATCCGAGGCCGGAGGTGCGTACGGGCGTCCGAGGCTGGGCTCTGATCACGCGTCACCGGGCTGCGGAGGTAGACCTGTCGACAGGCGGCTTGACGCCGGCGGACGCGCCGCGTCCGCCGGCGCCCGTCCCGGGGGGAGGCGCGTGCGGCCTCAGGTACCGATGGTGATCTCGACCCGCCGTGGCTGCTTCTTCTCCGCCTTGGGCGTGGATCGGCTGAGGGCTGCCGTCCACCCTGACCCACGAGGTACGGCGGCTGGCCGATGGCATGCTCGGGATCCAGTACCACCATCGGTCAGGCAGCCTGGGCGCTGACCGGCACGGCCACCAAGTTCGCGCTGAGGATCTCCTCCAGCCGGTTCAGCCGCCGGGAGCCGAGTACGACCATCTGGGCATCCTCGGACTGCCGACACTGACACCTCGGAGGGGACACCCTCCACCAGGAACGTCGAGACCTCCAGACCGGGATGCCGCCGAGCAGCGAAGCCGGAGGCCTCGTCACCGAGCCCCCGCCCGGCCCTCCGACACGCGACGCCGTCGAAGCCGTGCAGGCCGTGGCGGACCGGTGGCTCCGCGTCATGTCAGCTGCAAGGAACGACCGCGACTGGACAGCGCGCGTGATGGATCGCAGCGTGCGCGACCGGGCCGAGATGCGGTCCGATGGGTGCCCGGCGGGTGCGACGGCCGATCACCAGAAGCCCGGCCTCTGGTGTCTCCTCCAGCAGCGTGATCGCGGCGCTGCCGAGCGCCACGGTCGTCACGACCTCCACCTTCGGATACCGCTTGCGCCAGGGCGACAGCTGCCGCTCGACCGTATCCCGTTCGACCCTCGCCATGTCCTTCTCCAGGCCGCCGATGGAGCCGAACGCCAGGTATTCGGTGCCACTCGGCGGGCCCCAGGCGCGGACCACCCGCAGCGGCGCCGAGCGAGCCGAGGCGGTCTCAAAGACGAAGGCCAGTACCTCGTCGCACGGGTGCCTGGTGTCGAGACCGAGCGCGATCTCGCGGTAAGGGGTGTCGGCTGGAGGTCCCGCGTCCGGTGACGCCAGGTGCTCGTCGGCCGCGGTGGTGCCAGCCCGGACGAGCACCACCGGGCAGGCGGCCTGGGCCAGGACCTCCTGACTCACCGAACCGACCAGGAACCCCCGGATCGCGCCGAGGCCGCGCGAGCCGAGTACGAGCATCGTGGCGTTCGTCCCAGCCGCCTCCAAGACATCGGCTGGCACTCCACTGGGGATATGAGCAGCGGTCACCTCCAGGCCGGAGTGCAGTGCCTGGAGTTCCACTTCCTTCCGGGTCAGCTGCTGCTTGCTCCATTGGTTCGCCTCGTCGCTGCCCAGCGGCTGGCCGTGCTGCCAGGGCCAGGCCTGCAGCAGCTCCAGCGGCAACCTGCGCCGCAGTGCCTCCCGGGCCGCCCACTCGGCGGCGGCCTCACTCTCCGGCGAGCCGTCGAAGCCAACGACGATGGGTCCGTTCATGGCGACCTCCGGAGGAAAGCCCTGAGATCCACCAATCGTCGCGCCCGGAGCGGTCGCTGTCTCCTGGACCGGACCGGACCGGCCCTGGCAGTGGGACCGAACGGCCCTGTGCTGACTCTCGGCCCGGGCGGAGAGTGTGAGGTAGAGGACATGCGTGGAGGAGTGAGGGCCATGCGGCACCGCACTGTTCACGACGTGATGACCCAGGAGGTCGTCACCGCTCGGGCGGACACGCCGTTCAAGGAGATCGTGGCGTTGTTCCATCGGAACGACATCACCGCGATCCCGGTCATCGACGACCAGGAACGGCCACTCGGCATGGTCTCCGAAGCCGACCTGATCCGTAAGGAAGCCGTCCTCCCCGATCCCGAGGGCTGTACGCCCGGCCGCTGGTTCGGCCGGCTGGAGCGGGCCCGCGCGGAGGCCGAGACCGCCGGTGGCCTGATGACCAGCCCCGCCGTCACAGCCCGCGCGACCTGGTCCGTACCCGAGGCCGCCCGGGCCATGGACAAGCACAAGGTCAAGCGGCTCCCGGTGGTGGACGAGGTCGGCCGCCTGGTGGGCATCGTCAGCCGCCGCGATCTGCTCCAGGTCTTCCTGCGGCACGACGCGGCGATCCGCGAGGAGATCGCCCACGACGTGTTCGGCCAGACCCTGTGGGTCGCGCCCGGCTCCGTCCAGGTCGCCGTACGCGAGGGCGTGGTCACTCTCAGGGGACGGCTCCCGTGCAAGAGCCTGGTACCGATCGCCGAGCAGCTGCGCCGGGCCGTGGACGGCGTGGTGGCGGTCCACCAGGGTCTCGACTGGACCGAGGACGACACCGAGGTCCAGCTCGAACACCCCCATGCCTACCAGGCCGGCCGGCGCCAGTGACGGCCAGGTACCGTCCGGACGGAGTCCAGGGGGGTACCGCTGGGGTTCCGACCGCCAGTTGTCGCCGGATTCTCTTGCCGGTGCCGCATCGCGCACTTTCTGACCTCACTGCGGAGTGAGGATGAGCCTCATGCCCGAGCGGCCCACCGGGTGGTCCCACGACCGGATCGTGCTGATCGGCGTCGGTGACGAGTACCGCCATGACGAGGGAGTAGCGGTCGGGCAGCCAGTGCCGGCCGGTCCTATCGCGATCCGGTTCGGCGGGCTTGTTCAAAGCCGGAGGCCCGTAGCTGTGGGCATCCACGCATCACGGAGTGCGATCATGCTCACCCAGGGTGACACCGCTTCCGCACCGGTGAAGCTCTTCGTCTCCGCCCTGACCGGGTGTGTGGCGCACTACGCCAGGCTCCGGGCGGGAGATTCATGGACGCACCGCTCGCCGGTCCGGCCCACAAGCCCGCGAGGGAGATGCAGCCGCCGATCGCGATGGCCGCATTATGGCCGGTGTTCCGTGCACCGGAGGAGGCGGAGAGGATGACCGTCATCCGATGCGGCCCACCGTCCCGAAGAACCCGCGTAGTACGCCCGCCGCCGCCAGAGCTCCGGTCGACTGCGTAGTCACCTATGCCGGCACGCGGCACTCGGGGAAGTGACCGCGGGCCGCGGACGCCTGGGTCACCGCCGAATTGAGATGGGCACTGGAGGTTTCGCCCAAGGCGTAGATGAGTGCCGGCACCATCACGCCCGGCGCGATCGCGGCTGCCGCCCGCCCGATCTCGCCGCCGGTGACGGCGCTGACGACCTGTGCCCCGGCCGCTACCAGGACCAGGAAGAACGTGCCCACCCACTCGGCGGCCAGCCGCCGCCGCCCGAATCGCCGGACTGTGGTCATCTCGCTCACCTCCCGGGTCGCTGTGTCCACTCCCGACGGCGAGCGCGGCCGTCAACCAGGGTCGTCCAGACCATCCCACCGCGCGGCGAGGCGGTGGGAAACCCCGACTACCGCCGGTGCGGCCCACCCGGCGGGCGTGCAGACTCGAAGGAGAGTCGCAGCGCAGCTCGGTCAGGAGAGCAGCTGTGGGCGCGACCGGACGGCCTGGGCACCGTCGACGAGGCGGCTGAGCATCCAGCCTCCGCCCCCTGATCGAGCCCCACCGAGAGAGGAGAGGCCACCGTGAACGAGAACGCTGAGTCCGCCGACGTGGCCGCACAGCCGATCGATGTTGACCACATCGCTCAGCGCATTGCCGAGCGGCGTGCACAACTCGGTATGACCGAGCAGGAGTTGGCGAAGCAGGCCGCCATGTCCACCCGCTACCTCTGGCATCTGGCCGACGCGGGGCCCGAGTTCGACCCCGGCGGCTTCCTTCGCGTTGCCGCGGCCCTGCACCTGACGTACCAGGAGTTGCTCGAAGGGCGGAGCGACGCCCCGCCCGGGCAGCCTGAGGCAGCTCCGCGACCTGCCCTGTTCCGCCTCACCGAACCCGAGTGCTGGGAGAAGCTCGGCGCCCATGGCATCGGCCGGATCGCCATGCCCGGCGAACCCGGCCCGGCGGTCTTCCCCGTCAACTACGTGATCGACGCCCGAACGGTCGTCTACCGTACGGATCCCCAGGGTGCAGCCGCGGTAGAGGCCGACGCCTCGGTGTCCTTCCAGGTGGACCACATCGACGACCGCCTGAGCCAGGGCTGGAGCGTGCTCATCGCCGGTACGGCGCAGCACGTCGACGACCCCGGCACCATCGAGAGCCTTGCCCGGCGACCCGGTACCCAGCCGTGGGCCGGCGGACACCGTCCGCTGTGGATTCGCATCCGGCCGGAGCGGATCACCGGCCGACGCATCGGCACCATATGAGCTGTCAATGCTCTCGCCTCCGACCTCGGGTGAATGCCTTGGGCAGTCGGTAGGAGGTTCCGAAGGCTGTGGCGGTCGATGCCGTGACGGCGCACGGTGTCCCCGAGCACTCGGCCCTGCCTGGACAGAGTCAACATGACATTCGCAGCGCCTACGACCTGTTCGGCAGTCACAGCCAGTTCCACCCGCCGCTGCGCACCAAGGCCATTGGACGCCTCACCCAGTTCTGCGAGCGGCGTACGCCCACTGGTCAACGGTGAATAGCCTTTGAGGCATCGTTGGACGTCGATGCGGTCAGTGTGGCCTGCCCGGACTGCAAGATCACGGTCGTCGAAGCCGATGATGACACCTTCATCAATCTGTTCACCGTGGTCGATGAGGCAAGCGTGACACGTACGCACGCCCCAGGGCGTTCAACACCTCCACCGGCAGAGCCGAGCGATCCCGATCCGCTTCGCACGGTGGCCTGCTCGGGTCGTCCAGCGTCGCGGACCTGAACAGGCTCGGCCTCCGGCTCTGCGAGGCTGACGAGCCGAGCCGCCTCCCGCGCCGCCCGATCGGCAGTGGCCACGTTCTCGGGCGATCCGTGCTCTGGTCCTGTGCCCTCACCGCTTACGCCGCGGTGAGGTGATCGATGGCGTCGGTCGAGTTGTCGCCGGGCTGCTCACCTCAGGCGCGACAAGGGTGTTGTCGCCGGTGCGGCCCGCCAGGTAGTCCCGCACGTTCGTGACGGTCACGGAGATGATCTGGTCCAGTGCGTCCCGGGTGAAGTACGCCTGGTGCGAGGTGACCACGACGTTGCGGAAGGTCATCAGGCGGGCGAGCGTGTCATCGGTCATCACCTCCAGCGACTTGTCGAGATGGAAGAGCCCGGCCTCCTCCTCGTAAACATCGAGGCCGACACCGTCGAGCCTGCCCGCACGCAGGGCCGCCACCAGTGCGTCGGTGTCGATCAGGCCGCCGCGGCTGGAGTTGATGAGGACGGCGTCGTCCTTCATGAGGTCGAGTGCGGCCGCGTCCACGATGTGACGGGTTTCCGGCAGGAGCGGCAGGTGCAGACTGATCAGATCGGCTTCGGCGAAGATCCTGTACCGGTCGGCGTAGGTCATCCCGAGTGCCAGGCACTCGGGGTTCTCGGTCACGTCGCAGCCCAGCAGCCGCATCCCGAAACCGTGGGCGATCCGCGTGAAGGCGGTACCGATCTTGCCGGTGCCCAGCACGCCGACCGTGCGGCCGTGGAAGTCGCGACCCAGTAGTCCGTCGAGGCGGAAGTCGAATTCGCGGGCCCGGACGCTGGCGCGGACGATCCGGCGGTTCACGGCGAGCGCGAGCGCCCACGCGAACTCGGCGACGGCGTACGGCGAGTAGTACGACACCCGGGTCACCGTCAGGCCCAACCGGCCGGCCGCGCGCAGGTCGACGTTGTTGTAACCGGTCGAACGCTGGGCGATCATCCGGGTTCCGTTGTCGGCGAGTTGTCGCAGGACCTCGGCGTCGAGCGTGTCGTTCACACTGCTGAGGATGATCTCGGAGCCGGCCGCGGTGGGCGCGGTGTCGCGATCGAGGTCCAGGTCCAGGCACCGCAGCTGACGATTGCCGGGGAACGCCGCGTCGAAGGCCGCCTCCAGCAGTGGCCGCTCGTCGGCCAGGACGCCGTACGCGATGATCTCCACGGATTCCTCTGTCGGTCAGGACCGCTCGGCGGCGGCGACGTGCTGCTTGACGGTGGCGAAGCTGTCCGGGGTGACCGAGACCGAGTCGATGCCGGCCTGGACCAGGAAGCGGGTGAACTCCGGGTCGTTGCTGGGGCGTTGCCCGCACAGGCCGACCGGTCGGCCGGCCGCGTGGGCGGTGGCGATCAGGCTCTCGACCGAGCGGGTGACGGCGTGGTCGGTCTCGTCGAAGAGGTGGGCGAGCAGGTCGGAGTCGCGGTCCACGCCGAGGGTGAGCTGGGTGAGGTCGTTGCTTCCGATGGAGAAGCCGTCGAAGCGCATCGAGAACTGCTCGGCGAGCAGGATGTTGGACGGGATTTCGGCCATCACGTAGACCAGCAGACCGTTCCGGCCGCGCGCCAGTTCGTTGGCGGCCATCTCGGAGAGCACACGGTCGCCCTCCTGCGGTGTGCGGCAGAAGGGGATCATCACGACGACGTTGGTGAGTCCGAGTTCGTCGCGGACCTTGCGCAGGGCGCTGCATTCGAGCGCGAAGCCCTCGCGGTAGCGATCGTCGTAGTAGCGGCTGGCGCCGCGCCAGCCGATCATCGGATTGGCCTCGACCGGTTCGAAGGGTGTACCGCCGACGAGCCGGGCGTACTCGTTGGTCTTGAAGTCGCTGGTCCGGACGATCACCGGGTCCGGCCAGCGGGAGGCGGCGATCAGGGCGACTCCCTGGGCGAGGCGGTCGACGAAGTAGTCGGTCCGGTCGCAGTAGCCCTCGGTAAGGGCGTCGACCTGGCGGCGGTCCTCGGGGGAGAGCCGTTCGGGGTGCACCAGTGCCATGGGGTGGACCCGGACCTGGTGGGCCACGATGAACTCCATCCGCGCCAGGCCCACGCCGTCTGCCGGGAGCCGCCACCAGCGGAAGGCGGCGGCCGGGTCGGCGAGGTTGAGCATCACCCTGGTCCGAGTCTGAGGCAGCAGGCCGAGGTCGGTCTCCGACTCCTCGAAGTCGACCTGGCCGGCGTATACATGGCCCTCGGCGCCCTCCGCGCAGGAGACCGTCACCTGTTGCCAGTCGGCGAGCACGGTGGTGGCGCGGCCGGTGCCCACCACGGCGGGTACGCCGAGTTCGCGACTGACGATCGCCGCGTGCGAGGTACGGCCCCCGTGGTCGGTGACGATCGCCGCGGCACGCTTCATCAGTGGCTCCCAGTCCGGGTCGGTGATCGCCGTGACCAGCACTGCTCCGGCCGGGAAGCGCTCCAGGTCGACCGGGTCGGCTAGCGCGCACACCGGGCCCACTCCCACCGCCTCGCCCACCGCGATCCCGTCGACCAGCCGCTCACCGGTGCCGGTCAGCCGGTAGCGTCGCAGCACCGCGCCGCGCCGCCGGGACTGCACCGTCTCGGGGCGGGCCTGGACGACGAACAGCTCACCGCGCGGGCCGTCCTTGGCCCACTCGAGGTCCATCGGGCACCCGTAGTGCTCCTCGACGGCCACGGCCCACTGCGCGAGCGTCCGGACCTCCGTGCCGTTCAGCACCAGGCGCGACCGCTCCTCGGGCGTGGTGTCCACCGTGCGGGTGAGGCCCTGCTCGGCGTACACCGCCTTGCGGCGCTTGGGGCCGACCGAGGCCTGCAGCACCGGGTTCAGCGCCGGGTCCTTGAGCAGCGGCTTGAAGACCACGTACTCGTCGGGATCGACCTGTCCGCTGACCACCGTTTCGCCCAGCCCCCAGGCCGCGCTGATCAGCACCACCTCGGGGAAGCCGGTCTCGGTGTCCAGGGTGAACACCACCCCGGCCCCTCCGAGATCCGAACGGACCATCAGCTGCACCCCGACCGACAACGCGACCGAGAGCTGGCCGAAACCCATCCGCTCTCGGTAGTCGATCGCCCGGTCGGTGAACAACGAGGCGTAACAGCGCCGACAGGCATCCAACAGCGCCTCGCGGCCCCGGACGTTGAGGAAGGTCTCCTGCTGTCCGGCGAAGCTCGCCTGCGGCAGGTCCTCGGCCGTGGCGCTGGAACGCACGGCGACATCGGGGTCGGTCCGCCAGACGTTCCCGCCGAGCCGCTCGTACGCCTCGCCCAGGTCGCGCTCCAGCGCGGACGGCAGGGGAGTGGACAGGACGGCGGCGCGGATCGCGGAGCCGACCTCGGCAAGCGGCTCGCCCTCGCGCAGCCGGTCGAGTTGCGCGGCGATCCGCTTACGCAGACCCGGGGTGTCGAGGAACTCGCGATAGGCCTCGGCGGTGGTGGCGAAGCCGTCGGGTACCCGCACGCCTGCCGGGCCGAGGCGAGTGATCAGCTCGCCGAGCGAGGCGTTTTTGCCTCCGACCAGGCTGACGTCATCGCGGCCCAGGTCGGTGAACCAGATCACACGGCGCATTGCTACTCCCAAGCAGTCAGTACGGCGGTAGGCAGCCGGAGACATCCACAGAGCGGCGACCGCAGCTGCAGACTTGGAGGGGGCTTGGCGGCCCTCACTCTCAAACCCGGTCAAGGCCCGCATCGACTGGCCAGGCGGCTCACGAGACGGTGGGGTGGTGAGGGGACACCCGCTTCTCGCGTCCTTACCCTTCGAGGCCTCCCCGTCGCTTCCAGGAGAACCCTGGCCACCTGCACCCGGAAGGGCCGGTCGGCCCCATCCCCGGGCTCGGCCGGTCCATTCCCCCAGGGCGGCGCTGTGCTGGAAGCCGAGAACCGCAGTCCGGGAGGGTGGCCCTCGACAAGAACTGGCCGGCGTGAGCGCGCGTAGGGAACAAGGCCTGGTAGCCCTGCAGTCTCAACTGCGGGGGCCGTACCCAGGCCATTGACGACACAGGCCGAGGCCCGGTCGGGGGTTGTCGAGGTCGCGTGAGGTCCTGGCAGGGCCGACCGGCCCCTTCCCCGGCCGCTCTGCGCGGCGGGGCCGCGCGGTCCCGCCCAGCGGTCCGAACGGCCTTCCCCGGCAGTGGCCCGGGCCACCGAGGCTGGAAGCAGACCGGTGAAGTGCCGGCTCCGAACCGAAGGGAGCTCCCGATGAACGGCTCCACAGCCCCGACCGGCACCGGAAGCCGCCGCCCCGTGGGCGTCTCCCGCTCCGAGGCCAGCCGCTACGGGCAGGCCGCAGCAACTGGACTCCATGCTCGGACAGTTGGCGTTCGAAACTACGGCCGAAGTAGTTCTTGTCGCCGATGAGAGTCTGTCGGGGGCGTTCTCGCAGAAGCTCGCATTCGGCTGCCAGGAGGCCAAGGAGGGTCTCGCGTTCGTCGGCCTTGGCCCCGGTCAGGGCGAAGGCGATGGGCAGGCCCTGAAGGGTGCAGACCAGGTGCAGGCGCAGGCCCCAGAAGAAGCGGCTGTGGCTGGCGCAGTAGCCGTATTCGGCCCAACCTGCCAGGTCGGAGCAGCGTTTGACGGTCTCGCGGGAGCGGCCGCATTCCATCGGGGTGGAGTCCACGACCCATACGTCGTCGCTCCACACCGAGGTGGTGGCGGCCAGGATCCGGTTGACGCTTCGCATCAGAGCGGCGGCCTTGCGAAGCCGCTTGTTGTAGCCGGGCTGCTGGGGCAGGTAGGGGAAGAGGTGGCGCAGGTGGGCACGGGCATGGCGGAGCCATTTGGCCTCGGAGGTGTAGCCGAGTATGGCCTGCATCGTGGCGAGGGTGACCAGTTCGGCATCGCTCAAGCGGGGCGTGATGCCGACCGGCGGGCGCCACGGCGCCAGGTCGGGATGCTCCTTCAGCATGTCGTCGGTCGTCGCGTAGAGTGCTGTCGCGAGGGTGTCCACGTCGTTCGTCACAAAACGATCTTGGACGCCCTCGTTCTCGTCTCCGCAGGCACCCCGTGGGCCACACCACCTGGAGGAACCGGTGTCGTACCCGCAACTGCTCACCCCCGAGGAGAAGCTCGCCGACGCGAAGAAGCTGTTGAGCCTCCCGCGTATCGTCGTGATCTGCGGCTCCACCCGCTTCATGACCGAGATGGCCGAGGCTGATCTGCGGGAGACCAAAGCCGGAAAGATCGTCGTCAAGCCTGGCTGTGACATGAAGTCGCCGCGCGAACTTCGGTCTGATCCTGTCGAGGCCGAGGCGTTGAAGGTTCGACTCGACGATCTGCACCGGGCGAAGATCCGGCTCGCTGATGAGGTGCTCGTGGTCGGCGACTACATCGGAGACAGCACCCGAGCCGAAATCGCCTACGCCCGGTCGCTGGGCAAGCCCGTGCGGTTCACGCACCCCGAAGTCGACCCTGACGCCTGACCGCCCGCTGCCACCTCGACAACCAGGGCCGGCAGCCCGCCGCCTGACCGTCTCGCGGTGGCTTCGGCCGCTCACCCCACACCCTCCGCAGGCATCCCTTGGAATTGATCATCTAGCGATCACTGCCCTGCGCAGGACGCCGGGACCTGCGGTCACGCAGAACTGAGCCTGCTCCGCTTTAACGGACACCTTTGGTGTGTTGGTCAGGCGGCGAGCATGGCCTCGTAGGCGGCCGGGCTGCGGTAGACCCGGTCCCAGGCCGGGAAGTCCGCGGGCGTCGCCCGCCAGGTGATCCCGCCCGCGACCAGGTACCGCACCGCGTCCAGCATGTGCCGATGGCAGTACCCCTCCGGCCGCCCGCCACGGCCCTCCACCAGCCCGGCACCGGCAGCAGGACACGGACCTGGTCACACTCCGCGTCGGTCATGTCCGAGGGACACCCGACCGCCTGTACGGGCGGTCCCCGGCGTTCCCGAACCGGTGCGCGAGACAATCACACCCACGCGCAGCCGAGTTGGACCCCACCAGGGCAAGGGCATAGAACTGCGGCAACAGGGCCTCCCGGCGCGCTCAACGGTCTTCGACAACCACGAGCTGCACCAGAGGCCCTGTCTTCATGCGCGTTCCAGCCCGACACCACCCGACCGGGGACCACCGCTCGAACCAATGCCCACCAAGATCGATAGAGCAACAGTCACTAACAACCTGCCTGTGGACTCCCTCGTCTCAAGCGCGCAGCCAACCCTCGGAATCGATCATATGTTCGGCGCGAGTCCGTTCGCGATTCAGCGACAGGTTTGTACGCGGTGGCCTGTCGTCACGCCCAGTCCTCCGGTTCCCAGGCGAAGAGCAGGTCGAGCAGCTCCCGGTCCCCGTCGAGTTGCAGGGAGTCCGCCGAAATGCGGTCGTACCGCCAGAGGACCAGGTCACTGGCCGTGCCGCGAATGGAGAGGCCTGCCGCTTCCGGGGCCTCGCCGATGGCGGGCAGCCGGGTGGTCCGTGCACCGTCGCCGTCGACCGTGAGGCGCCAGGAGCGGTCCTCGGTGGCGTGAAAGTCGAAGGCGGTGGGCTTGTGCGGCCAGGCACTCCTCGTGAAGCTGGCGATGAACAGGCTCTCCTCGACACCGTCGAGCGCCACCTCGACAGGCAGTGAGGCCGAGTCGCCCACGGTGAGCTGGGCATCGTAGGTGTGCACCGCGATCTCCTGGACTTGGTGCCGGGCGACGCCACCGGCAGTGTGCGGCGTCTGCGTGACACCCCAGCCGGTGAAGCAGCCCTGGTCCGGACCGGCCTCCCGCAGGGCCGCCAGCAACAGCTCGGTCGAGGCGGCCAGCCAGGCCAGCACGCCCTCGCGCTCCTGCGGCGCGACCGCGTCACCCTGGGCCGGGGTCCTGGACGTGGCGTCCGGCCCGGCCGCGACGGTGGCGGCCCAGCGACGGCGGCCCTCGCCGATGTGCTGCACCAGGTCGAACAGCGTCCACTCGGGGCAGGTCGGCACGGGCAGGTCGAGGCTGGGCGCGACGGCGATCGCGGCGCGGAAGGCGGTTGCACGTTCGTCGATCAGCCGCAGCAGATCGGGAAACTCCAGAGTCTTGTGCACGGCGGTAGTTCTACCACCCTGATCCATTCGCCCGACAGCGGTTTTCCCAGCCGGAACTCCGGCCCAGGCGAGCCCACGCTCGGGCTTTCGCTATGCCATGGCCGAGCCCCGCGTTCCGGGCGACAGAACCACGCCCCCCGATCGCTCCGGCCGCCTCGGCCTCGGCCAAGATCGCGGTGGACAGCCGCTCCGGTCCCGTCCAACTCCCAGCTCCGGAAGCGGCCATACACAGTCTGCTGCCGATGCCCATCCCCCCTGCTGCCGACAACCGCAACAGGAGTCCGCGTTCTTGCTGTTCAGCGCCTCAACGCGCAGCCCAGGACCCCTTGGAATCAATCATCTCTAGAGGCGGCTCCAGGTGAGCGCCGGAAGAGCCGCGGCGAGCAGCACCGCCACCGTGCCGGAGACGAGCAGTGGGATGCGGCCGTCGCCGTTCCAGGCGAGACCGGCCCACAGACCCGCGATGAGAACGGCGGCCGAGGCGGCGCCCTGGTACAGGCCCTGCGCGGTGCCCTGTTGCCGATCGGGGACGAGACTGGAGATCCAGGCTTTGCCGACGCCGTCGGTGCAGGCGTTGAAACCGCCGTACAGCGGCAGGACGAGGAAGACCAGCCACGGGACGTGGATGAGGCCGAGACCGAGGTAGCCAACGGCGAAGAAAGCAAGTCCGGCCGCAAACACCAGTGGACGGGGACAGCGGTCCGAGAGCGCACCCGCCGGGTAGGACAGAGCGGCATAGGCGAGGTTGTAGACGGCGTAGGCGAGCACCACCCCGGCCGTGGACAGCCCCAGTTGGTGGGCGCGTAGCAGCAGGAGCGCGTCGGGGAAGTTGACCAGGCCGAAGACGGTCAGTGCGGCGAGGACCCGCCAGTACGCGCGCGGCAGCTCACGCCAAGCCGTACGGGGCGTTCGGGAGTCGGCGGCCCGCTCGGACGGGGTGCCGCGCCGGTCGTGGACGGCGGCGGTCAGGGCGACCGAGGCCGCGGCCGGGACAAGAGCCACCCAGAACAGCGGGCGCAGGCGGTGGTCGAGCGCCTCGTACAGGCCTAGCCCCACCAGCGGTCCGACGACCGCGCCGGCGGTGTCGGCGGCACGGTGCAGGCCGAAGACCCGGCCACGCCGACCGGCGGGGATGCCGTCGACCAGGAGGGCATCGCGAGGCGCACTCCGGAGTCCCTTGCCGAGCCGGTCGGTGACGCGGGCTACCAGCACGAGCGGCCAGACGGTCGCGACGGCGATGAGGAACTTGCCGAGCGCGGCCAGCCCGTAGCCGTAGGCGATGAGCGGTCGGCGCGCGAAGCGGTCGGCGAGCCGCCCGGCGGCGACCTTGGTGAGAGAGGCGGCCCCTTCGGCGAGACCCTCGATCGCGCCGACGGCAGCAGGCGGAGCGCCGAGCACGGTGGTGAGGAAGATCGGCAGAACCGGGTAGAGCAGTTCGCTGGCGGAGTCCTGGAGGAAGGAGACACCGCAGAGCACCTTGACGTTGCGGGTCAGCCAGCCGTTCTCGGTGGGTGGCGCCGTGTTGGTGGCGGCCGTCGTCGGTTCGGGCTCGGTCATTGGTGCAGGGTATCCGGGAGACAGCCGACCGCCGTGGTCGCGTCGGCGAAAGGCGGGTGCGGTCGGTGCTGCGGTGACCGGAACAGAACGGGATGGCCGGGGGCGTGGCTCCGTCACCGGGTGCCGAGTGCGGCTTCCTCGCGGTCGAGTTCGTGCTGAAGGCGTCGGCGAGTGGTGTCGCTGATGCGGTGTCCGTCGTACAGGCGGTGCAGCTCGGCGTTCTGGACGGCTAGCACCTCGTGCCGAAGTTCCCGGTAGGCGGCGTCCACGGTGGTGCCGTCCGGGCCGTCGATGCTGTGGTCGAGGCGTGCCGTCAGGCCCCGGTGGACGCGGTCGATGACGGGCTCGGGCATGGCCTCCAGCGCGGCGAGGTGCTCGACGTGGTCGAGCGCGGCGCGGTTGAGGGCGTCGCGGGCGTCGTCCTCCTCGCGGACCGTGTGCTCGGGCTCCAGGGCGATGCCGGAGCGGTTGACCACAGAGGCCAGGCTGAGGCCCTGAACGACCAGGGTGAACACGACGACGGCGGTGGTGAGCACGAGGACGAGCGGGCGCCCGGCGAGCCGGCTGCCGCCGTCGGCGGTGAGGGGGATGGACAGGGCGGCGGCCAGCGGCATGACCCCCCTGGTGCCGGCCCAGGTGACCACCCCGGCCACCCGCCAGGAGAGGCGTCCACGGCTGGGCTTGACCGCGCGGGTCAGTGGCAGGGTCCACGCCACTCGGACGGCGATCAGTACCGCCGCCAGGGCGAGGGCCTGGAGCGGCCACCAGCCGGTCTCCCTGGGCAGGTCGTGGACCAGGGCCGGCAGTTCCAGCCCCACGATGCTGAAGACCACGCTCTCCAGTACGAACACCACGACCGCGTAGACGGCGTGCAACTGCAGGCGGATGCGGGCGTCGCTCAGACGGTGGCCGGAGCGGCCGAGCAGGACACCCGCGACGACGACCGAGGTGATGCCGGAGGTGTGTGCGGACTCCGCCAGTACGTACGCCGCGTACGGCGTGACCAGGGCGATGACGGTTTCCAGCACCGGGTCGGTGGTGCGGCGGCGGATCAGCCACACCAGGCCGGCGACGGCGGCGCCGACCACGCTTCCGCCGCCGCCGAGGAGCAGGAACTCCCCGCCAGCGGCGGGCAGGCTCACCGCACCGCCCGTGGCCACCGCGATGCCGACGGCGACCTTGAAGAGAACGAGGGAGGTGGCGTCGTTGAAGAGGCTCTCCGCCTGCACCAGGACCTGGACACGGCCGGGTAGCGCCAGACGGCGGCCGAGCGCGGTGACGGCGACAGGGTCGGTGCTGGCCAGCACCGCACCGAGCACGAAGGCCATCGCGGGCGGTAGCCCGGTCACGGCGACGGCCGTGAAGCCCACTGCCGCGGCCGAGGCGAAGACCAGGCCGAAAGCGAGGATCGTGACCGGCCGCCACACCATTCGCAGATCGCGCAACGACAACTCCTCCGCCGAGGCGTACAGCAGCGGCGGGAGCACGACCAGCGCGATCGTCTGCGGAGGGATGTGCAGTCTGGGCACGCCGGGTACCAGCGCCACTCCGAGCCCGGCGAGGACCAGCAGAGAGGGGGCGGGGACTCGCCAGCGCCTGGCGAAGGTGGCCACGGCGGTGGCCAGGGCCACCAGGAACAGAACGATCCCCACGGAGTGCATCTGCGAAGAACCCCATCACGTCAAGCGGGGTCACCGCCGCCCGTTCGCTGCAGTCGTCCCCCGAGCCGACCAGGCTTCCCGGCACACCACGGGTAATTTTATCGGGAATTTAGCGCGGCGCGACAGACTTGACCGCGCCCCACGCGGTGAGCGTCGACACCCGCCGTCCGGTCGCGCCCCCGGGCTTCGGGTCCGACGAGGTCACCACTGTCGCCCGGCTTCACCGGCCGCCGTCACGGGCCGCCGGAGAAGCTCCGGCGGACGGCCCTGTCCAGGGCGACAGGGACGGCCGCACGTGGACACTGAAGTGGGGGGAACCACCCACAGGGGAGTTCCACTGGTGCGATTCCGCGACTTCTTGGCACGGTTCCGCCCCACCGGTACACCCGGGGCGGCCGCGACCGGCGTCCCGGCCGACCGGGCCGCTGAGCTGGCCGCTGAACTGGGACCGTCCCTCGCACAGCTGACGCAGGCCCAGGAGGAGGCGGCCGCGATCCGGGCCGAGGCCGCCGGGCAGGCCGAGCGGCTACGCCGGGACGGCGCCGAGCAGGCGGCGGAGCTGATCGCGCAGGCCCGGGCGCGGGCACCGAAGGTGCGGGAGGAGGCGGCCGCGGCGGTTCGGCGAACGGCTGAGGCGGAGGTGGTGCAGGTGTCGAGCGCGGCCGAACGTTCGGCCGAGCAGACGCGCCGACGGGCCCGGGAGCGGATGCCCGCCCTGGTCGAGCGGATCGCGGCGGAGGCGTTCCGGACGCCGGAGGAGACGGAGGGGCCCCGGTGAGCGCCGGGTGGGTCGGCGGAGCGACCCGGGCGAGAGGTTTGCTGTCCCGCTGCCTCGGGGCCCAGGCGGTAGGACACCTGGCCGCCTCCGCGTCACTCGGTGGGGCCCTGCGGCAGCTGGCGACCACCCCGTACCGACGGTTCCTGACGGCCGACGCCACGGTGACCGAGGCGCAGCGGGCGGTCTCCGCGACGCTGCTGTGGCACCTGCGGGTGCTCGCCGGCTGGCTGCCGCGCTCCGGGGCGAACGCGGTGCGCGTGCTGGCGGCGGGGTTCGAGATCGCCAACACCGAGGACCGTCTGCGAGCCCTCGTGGGGGTGCCGACGCCGCAGCCGTACCGGCTCGGCGCACTGGCCACGGCGTGGAACCGGTTGGCGCGTGCCGGTAGCCCGGGCGAGGTCCGGGCCGTGCTGGCCGCCTCGGCCTGGGGCGACCCGGGTGGCGAGGACCTGGCGACCACGGGCACGGCGATGCGGATCGCGGCCGCCGTCCGGGCCGCCGAGGCGGCGCCTCCCGCGCAGCGGTGGGCGGCAGGCCGCGCCGCCCTGCTGGCGGCCCGTGGGCGGTTCGTCACCGACCGGCCGCTGACGGGTCCGGCCGCCAGGCACGCGGCCCGGCTGCTCGGCCGCAGGGCCGTCGAGGCGGCCTCCTTCGAGGAGTTCCGGCGACAGCTGGTGCCGACGGCACGCTGGACGGTGGACGGCATCGAGAGCCCGGACGAACTGTGGCAGGCCGAGGCCCGCTGGTGGACGGCACTCGACCGGGACGGCCGTGGGCTGTTGCGCGGGGCCCGGTACGGCCTCGAACCGGTGGTGGGCGCCGTCGCCGTACTGTCCGCGGACGCATGGCGGGTACGCGCCGCCCTGGAGCTGGCCGAGCATGGTGGAGGCTCCCCGGAGGTACTAGATGCGCTGGTCTGAGACCGTGGCTCCGGTACGCATGCAGCGGGTGGCGATCGTCGCCCCGCAGGCGGCGCTGCGCGAGGTGCTGGTACGGATCGCCGATGCCGGATGCGTGGAGATCGACCGGATCGAGGAGGCCGCCCCGGGGCCGGCCGGGCGGCGGCTCCAGCGGATGGCGGCCACCCGGTCCGGGCCGGCTGTCGTGGCCGGGGCGCCGCCGGATCTCGACGAGTTGGAGCGGGAAGGGCGTCTGGACCTGCTGGCGGGAGAGGCCCAGGTCGAGGAGCGCTCTGCGAGTGCGGTCCGGGGCGGCGAGGCGGTAGCGCTCGGCGGCTGGTGCCCGGCGGCCGAAGTGCCGCGGGTGGCCGGGCGACTGGCAGCCGCCGGGGGAAGCCTGGTGCCGCTGCGGAGGCCGCGCGGCACCGATCCGCCGACGTTGCTGCGCGGCCGGGGCCCGGTGCACCGGGCGTTCGCCCCGCTGGTGACGACCTACGGCACGGTGCCGTACGCGGACCTGGACCCCACCTGGCCGACCGGGATCGCGTACGTGCTGATGTTCGGCCTGATGTTCGGCGACGCCGGGCACGGGGCGCTGCTGCTCCTGGCCGCTCTGCTGCTGCGGCTGGGCCGCCCGCGTCGGCTGGCGTCGCTCTGCGGCCTCTGGCCCTTCGTGGCCGGGGCCGGACTGGCGAGCACACTGGCCGGGGTGGCCTACGGGGAGTTCTTCGGGCCGACGGGTGTGCTGCCGGTGCTCTGGCTGAACCCGCTGGAGCAGCCCGAGCGGCTGCTCGTCGCAGCGGTGGGCCTCGGCGGAGTGCTCCTCTCACTCGCCTACGCGGCCGGGACGGTGAACCGGTGGCGCGAGGGCGGTCCGGCCAGAGCCCTGTACGCGACCTCCGGAGCCGCCGGGTTCGCGCTCTTCCTCGGTCTCGGTGTCACCGGCGCCGGACTGTACCTGCACCAGCCACCGTGCACGACCGCCGCGCTGGTGCTCGCCCTGGGCGGGCTGGTGCTCGCGGGCGCGGGTCTCTACGGCGACAGCGCGGGCGGCGCGGGCGGTGTGCTGCAGACCGGGGTCGAACTGCTCGACACGGTGGTGCGGATCTTCGCGAACACCGTCTCGTTCGCCCGGATCGCGGCCTTCGGTCTCACCCACGCGGCGCTCGGCCAGGTGGTCTGGCGCGGCACGTCCGCCCTGGCCGGGCGGGGGGCGGGCGGGTTGGCCGGGGCGGTGCTGGTGTTCGCCGTGGGAAACGCGCTCACCTTCGCGCTGGAGGCGCTGGTGGCCGGGGTCCAGGCACTGCGACTGGAGTTCTACGAGCTGTTCTCCCGGGTCTTCGAGGGTCTGGGCCGTCCCTTCCGCCCCTGGCACCCGCCCGTTCGACACACGGAGGTCAACCGGTGATCACCTGGCTGATCGCGCTCCCGGCCCTGGTCGCCGCGCTCGGCGGCGTGCACCTGCTGACCCGGCGGCGCGGGCGGGCGGCGGTGCGCTGGCTGATCGGAGTGAACGCCGTGCTCCTGGCCGGCGCACTGGTGCTGCTGGTGGCTGCGCTCGACGGCCCAGCGCGGGCCGCCGCCACCCCCGGGGCCGCCGCGAGCACCGGGCTGGGTCCGGCCGCGCTGATCGGCGCCAGCATCGCGGTCGCGGGAGCATCGATCGGTGCGGCCCTCGCCGTGGCGTACACCGGAGCCGCGGCCATCGCCGCGCTCAGCGAACGACCCGAGCTGTTCGGCCGGGCGATGGTCATCGTCGGCCTCGCCGAGGGCATCGCGGTCTACGGGCTGGTGGTGGCGATCCTGCTGATCGGGAAGGCCTGACGGTGGGCGCGGTCGTCGCCCTCGGGGAACGGACCAGGGTGGCCGGGTGGTCCCTGGCCGGAGTGACCGTGCTCGTCGCCGATCAGCCGGAGGCGGTGCGGCGGGCCTGGGCTGACCTGCCCGAAGGAGTCGAGCTGGTGATCCTCACCCCGGCGGCGGGCCGGGCCCTCGGCTCCGCGCTGTCGGAGAGCGGTCGGCCGCTCTGCGTGGTGATGCCGTCGTGATCGCCGCACCGGGCACGGATGCCCTGGAGCCGGTCCGGGCCGAGCTGCTGCGGGTAGCCCGTGCGGACGCCGAGGCACTACTCGCCGCGGCGCGCCGGGACGCCGCCGAGGCCGTGGCAGTCGCCCGGGCGAAGGCCGAGACGATCGTCGAATCCGCCCGGAGCGAGGGCACGGCGGAGGGGGAGAAGGCCAAGTCCGAAGAGCTCGCCCGGGCTCGCCGCCAGGCCGGAGCCGCCGAACTCGCCGTCCGGGGTGAGGCATACGCACAGCTGCGTCGCCGCGTCACCGAGCGCCTGCGCGAACGCTACGAGACGGACCCGGCGATCGGTGAGGGACTGCGGGCGCGGGCCCGCCGACTGCTCGGACCGGACGCGCAGCTGACCGAGCACCCGGAGGGCGGAGTGGTGGCCTCGGTTCCCGGCCGGCGCGTCGATCTCGGCCTGCCGGCGCTGGCCGCGCGGGCACTGGACCGGGTGAGCGTGGAGGCGGAGACGCTGTGGGCGCCGTGAGCCGGATCCTGCGGGTGGCCGGGCCCCTGGTCGAAATCGCGTACGCCGGTGACACCGCGATGCACGACGTGGTGCTGCTCGGCCCGGACCGGCTGCCGGGAGAGGTGGTGGCGATCGGCGGCGAGGTGGCGACCGTGCAGGCGTACGAGTACACGGGCGGTCTGGCTCCGGGACACCCCGCCGTCCCGCAAGGCGGCCCGCTGCGAGCGACGATGGGACCCTGGCTGCTGGGCGGGGTCTTCGACGGTCTGCTGCGCCCGCTCGCCGGTGGTGGCGACTGGCTCGTTCCGGGCGGGGGCGTCCGCGGCGACGACCGTACCTGGCGGTTCGTCCCGGGGGTGACGGTGGGCGAACACGTGGGGGAGGGCGGTGTGCTGGGTGAGATCGGCACCGGGCCGGTGCCGTTCCGTCTCATGGCACCACCGGGGCACGCCGGGACGGTGGAGCGGATCGCCCCCGAAGACCAGTACTCCGCAACGGCGGTGCTGGGCGTGGTGGGCGCTACCGAGGTCCGGATGGCGGTCGAGTGGCCGGTCCGCCGCCCGCGTCCCGCCAGGGAACGGACCGAGGCCCGGGTACCCCTGAACACCGGTCAGCGCGCCATCGACCTGCTCTTCCCGGTCGCCCGCGGCAGCACCGTAGCGGTCCCGGGCGGCTTCGGCACCGGCAAGACCATGCTGCTGCAGCAGATCGCCAAGTGGTGCGACGCGGACGTCATCGTCTACGTCGGCTGCGGTGAGCGCGGCAACGAAATGGCGGACGTCATCGCGGAGTTCGCGGAGCTCGACGACCCGCGCACCGGCGGGAGGCTCGCCGACCGGACCGTGGTGATCGCCAACACCTCCAACATGCCGATGATGGCCCGCGAGGCGAGCGTGCACACCGGTGCGACCGTGGCCGAGTACTTCCGCGACATGGGCCTCGATGTGGTGGTGATCGCCGACTCGACCTCGCGCTGGGCCGAGGCGCTGCGCGAATTCGCCTCCCGGATGGGCGAGTTGCCCGCCGAGGAGGGCTATCCGGCCGGTCTCGCCTCGGAACTGGCGGCCTTCTACGAACGTGCCGGCGCCGTCCGCACCCTGGGCGGCGCGTCAGGGTCCGTGACGGTCCTGGGTGCGGTCTCGCCGCCGGGCGGGGACCTGGCGGAACCGGTCACCGCGCACACCGAGCGTTTCGTCCGCTGCCTGTGGACGCTCGACCGGGAACTCGCCTACGCCAGGCACTACCCCGCCGTTTCCTGGCCCGGCTCGTTCTCCCGGGACGTCGCGTCACTCGCGGCCTCGCACGCGGGCTCCGGCGACCCGGCCTGGCCGCAGCGCCGCGAGCAGATCACGGCCCTGCTCGCCGAAGCGGACCGGCTGGCCGACCTGGTGGACCTGGTCGGCATCACCGCACTGCCCGCGCAGGAGCGGATCAGCGTGCTCGGCGGCCGGCTGGTCAGGGAAGGAGTGCTCCAGCAGAACGCCCTGTCGCCGAAGGACGCGTACTGCCCGCCGGAGAAGACCGCCGCACTGGCCGAGGCCGTACTCGCGGTCATCGCCGAGTGCCGCGAACTGATCGACTCCGGCACCCCCGTGGACACGGTGGAGGAAGTGGACTTCACCCCGCTGCTGCGCGCCCGCGAGGAGGTGGACCCGCAGGGCGCCGCCGCCGTGGCGGTCCGCCGGGACGCCGTGCTCGCCGCGCTCCGGGGGCTGCCGTGACGGCGTGGGGCGAGGTCGAGTACACCGATGTCCGCGAGCTGCGCGGGCCGCTCCTGGTGGTGGGCCGGGTGACCGGAGTCGGCTGGGACGAGTTCGTCCGGATCACCCTCGACTCCGGCGAGCAGCGCCACGGCCTCGTCCTGGAAGTGGACCGCGACCTCGCCGTGGTGCAGGTCCTGGAGGACACCACGGGCATGGACCCGGCCGCCACCAGGGTCGCCTTCGCGGGCACCCCGCTGCGCATCCCGGTCGGCACCGGCTGGCTCGGCCGGGTCTGCAACGGCCGGGGCGAACCCGTCGACGGCGGCCCGCCCGTCTTCGGATCCACCGACGCGGCGGTCGGCGGCGCCCCGATCAACCCGGTGCGCCGCAGGCCACCCGCCGAACCGGTGCTGACCGGGGTCGCGGCGATCGACGTGCTCACCACCCTGGTGCGGGGCCAGAAACTGCCGGTCTTCTCCGCGGCCGGCCTGCCGCACCTCGAACTGGCCGTCCAGATCGCGGCCCAGTCGAACTGCGGCGGCGAGACGTTCAGCGTGGTGTTCGCCGGGATGGGCCTCACCCATGCCGACGCGTCCTTCGTCCGCGACGCGCTCGCCGAACGCGCCGGAGCCGGCGAGCTGGTGCTGCTGCTCAACACCGCCGACGACCCGGTGATCGAACGGCTGCTCACCCCTCGCCTCGCGCTCACCGTCGCCGAACACCTGGCCTTCGACCAGGGCCGCCACGTCCTGGTGGTGATGACCGACATGACCGCGTACGCGGAGGCCCTGCGGGAGGTGTCCGCCGCACGCGGCGAGATCCCCGCCCGGCGGGCCTACCCCGGCTACCTCTACAGCGACCTCGCCTCGCTGTACGAACGCTGCGGACGGATCGTGGACCGCCCGGGGTCGGTCACCGTCCTGCCGGTGCTCACCATGCCCGCGGGCGACATCACCCACCCGGTACCCGACCTGACCGGGTACATCACCGAGGGGCAGATCGTCCTGTCCCAACCGGCCCACGCCCGCGGGGTCTACCCGCCGGTGGACGCGCTGTCCTCGCTCTCCCGCCTGATGCGCAAGGGCGCCGGGCCGGGCCGCACCAGGGACGACCACCTCGACGTCGCCGCCCAGCTGCTCGCCGCGCTCGCCCGGGCCCGTCAGGTGCGCGAACTGGCAGACCTGATCGGTGAGTCCGCGCTCAGCCCCACCGACCGCCGGTACCTGGCGTTGGACGAGGCCTACCTGCACCGCTTCCTGGCCCAGCGGGCCGACGAGAACCTGCTCCTGGACGCGGCCCTCGCCCGGGCCTGGAACGTTCTGCTCACCCTGCCGAGAGCCCAACTCCCGATGATCCCGGCAGAGTTGCTCGACCTTCACGGTGCGACATGACCGCGCCGCGCCGCACCCCGCCGGGCCGGGCAGGACGACTGCGCCTGCACCACGGCCTTCAGGTCGCGCTGCGCGGCGCGGACCTGTTGGAGCGCAAACTGCGGATCCTGAGCGACCGGCACCGACAGCTGCGGGAGGCCGAGGAGGAGGCGGAGCGGATCTGGTGCCGCAGGGTGGGCGAGGCCGAGACCTGGCTGCTGCGAGGGCTGCTGCTGGGCGGCGAACGGGCGCTGGAAGCAGTGGCCGTGGCCGACCGGGCGGACGTCACCGTCGAATGGGTCACCGCGATGGGCGTGCGCCACCCGTCCGCCGCTCTCTGCACTGATGCCGTCCGGTCCGCTGACGAGCCCGCCCCGGGCAACACCGCCCTGGCGCACGCCGAGACCGCCTACCGCGCGGCGGTACGGGCCGCGGCCGAGTACGCGGTCGCCCGTACCGCCGCGCACCTGGTCGGAGCGGAGAAGGACCGGACCCGGCAGCGGGTCCGCGCGCTGCGCCGCCACTGGATCCCACGCCTGACCGCAGAGTTGGCCGCCGCGGACCTGGCCCTGGAGCAGGCCGAGCAGGAGGACTCGGTGCGGCGGCGCTGGGCGGCAGGAACCAGAGAAGGCAGGGCCGAGTGAGGGGGAGAAGGCTGCCCGCCGCCCGGGCCGGGCTCCTCGTCCGCCGTGCTCGGTCAGTGTTGCAGGGTGGGCACGTCCCGTCCGGAGCGCAGCCCGGCTTCGAGCTGCCGCCGTACCTCGGCGCTGAACCGGCGCAGCCGGTCGGAGACGGCGGCCTCGGGCGGGGTGGGGCCGGCGATCAGGCGCGCGGCGGGCGGGAGCCGGGCGAGGTCGGCCTCGAAGGCGGAGCGGGCCTCGGCGAGCGGACGCGGCGGCCGGGTGCGCTGCCCGTGAGCCATCACCGTCTCCAGCAGTGGCCGGGCGCCGGGCGGCACCGGCTCGTCCCGCAGCGCGATGGTGTCCGTGAAACCGGGGCCGCGGAAGACCTGCTTCGCGCCCGGAGTGGTGGCCTTGGCCGCGGACAGCTTCATCATCGGCCGACCGTCGTACTCGACCAGTTTGTACGCCGCGTCCAGGTACGGCGCGTCCGCCGACACGCCCACCAGCGTGCCGACGGCGAACAGGTCGATCGGTGCCCGCTCGCGGACCAGCCGTTCGACGGCGAACTCGTCCAGGCCGCCGCTCGCCGTGATCCGCACCCCGGGCAGCCCGGCCGCGTCCAGGATCCGCCGCGCCGCCATCGCGAGTGCTCCGAGATCCCCGCTGTCCAGCCGCACCCCGCAGCCCTGGTGCAGCCCGAGCTCGCGCAGCACCCGGGCCGCCACCGCCACCCCGGCCCCGGTGTCGTAGGTGTCCACCAGGAAGGTCACCGGCCCCGGGTGGGCGCGCGCGTACGCCCGGAACGCCTCCGCCTCGTCGCCGAACACCTCGATGTACGAGTGCGCCATCGTGCCCACGGCGGGCAGCCCGTAGCGGTGGGCGGCGGCGACATTGCTGGTCCCCGCGAAGCCCACCAGCGCGCCCAGCCGGGCGGCCTGGTCACCGGCGTCGGCGCCGTGGGTACGCCGCAGCGAGAAGTCCACCACCGGCCGCCCGGCCGCCGCGATCACGCAGCGCGCCGCCTTGGACGCGACCGCCGTCTGGTGGCACACCTGGTTGAGCAGGTACGACTCGACCAGCTGCGCCTCGGCGATCGGCGCCGTCACCTCCAGCAGCGGCTCCCCGGCGAGCACGATCCGCCCCTCCGGCACGGCCCGTACCTCGCCGGTGAAGCCGAGCCCCCGCAGTGGCGCGAGCTCCGGCGCGGGGCGGCCGAGCGCGGCGGCGAACGCCGCGACGTCCTCCTCGTCGACCCGCACCTCGGCCAGGTGGTCCAGGACCGGTTCCAGTCCGGCCGCGACCAGGAAACCGCGGTCCGGAGGCAGTTTCCGGACGAAGAGGCTGAACGTCGCCGGGGCGGTCATCCCCTCCAGCAGGTACGAGTGCGCCATCGTCACCTCGTACAGGTCGGTGATGCGGGCGTTCGACATGGCGCTGACTCCGGTTGTGGCGGGACGGCTCTCCGGACGTGGCCTAACGGCCGGCGGGTCCGAAGCCGGTACACCGTCGGAGGGTCCGGCGGACCGGTCGGGCGACCACCTCCAGGGGGCTCCTACCCGGCCACCTTCCCACTCCGACGTCCTTGTGCCATCCGCCTCAGGGCCTGTGCCCGGTGGGTCCACCGGCCCTCTCGCAACCGCCATTCCGATCGCACCGGCCGACGGGACGCGGGTGTCGCCCCGGCCATGGGCCGTTGGGCCCCC
Source organism: Kitasatospora cystarginea (assembly GCF_039533515.1). Classification (NCBI taxonomy): domain Bacteria; kingdom Bacillati; phylum Actinomycetota; class Actinomycetes; order Kitasatosporales; family Streptomycetaceae; genus Kitasatospora; species Kitasatospora cystarginea. Next base: position 73,763 of record NZ_BAAATR010000010.1, read on the forward strand.
GGACCGAGGCCCTGGAGCCCCTCGTGACGTGTCCCGGGCCCGGGGCATCGTGGAACCAGCACACTGTGGCGAACGTACCGGGGCAGGCGGTGGGAGAGGTGACGGTTGATGCAGCACCGCAGCGTTGTGGACGTGATGACCCGCGAGGTCGTCCGGGTGGCGCCCGAGACGGGCTTCCGGGGGGTCCTGGCCCTGCTCACCGAGTTCGGCATCACCGCCGTGCCGGTGGTCGACGGCGACGACCGCCCGATCGGCATCGTCTCGGAGGCGGACCTGATGCGGGTACAGGCCGCCCAGGACGACCCGTCCGGTCTGGTCGCCGAGCCCGCAGCCGGGGGTCGGGAAGCCGCCACCGCACGGGAGTTGATGACCAGCCCGGCCATCTGCACCTCGCCCAGCACGAGCGTGGTGGCCGCCGCCAGGCTGATGAACCGGCACCAGGTCAAGCGACTGCCGGTGGTCGACGAAAACGGCCGCCTGGTGGGCATGGTCAGCCGGAGCGATCTGCTGCGGGTCTTCCTCCGTGACGACCACGCCATCCGCAACGAGATCGTGGAGGACGTCCTCGCCCAGGTGGCGGGCGTCAGCCCGGCGCAGGTCGGTGTCGAGGTCGACCAGGGCAGGGTGACGCTCAGCGGCACGATCGCGGCACCCCACCTGGTGCCGATCGTGCTGCGTCTGTGCCGCTCGGTGGACGGCGTGGTGTCGGTCACCGACCGTCTGGAGTGCTCCACCGGCTGAGAACGGGCGGCACACCGGGCCCTCGCGAGACCCGTACGGTCAGCGGCCGACCGCACGGACGTGTCCGGAGGACCTCACTGGTTGTTGAGCCAGGTGCTCGGCGACGTCCCACCGTCCTTGTGGCCCTCGGCGCCTTCGCATGCCCCTCCCGCTCGACGAACGCCGCCAGGCCCTGCGTGAACCGGCAGGGAGGAGAGTAGCTCTCCGGGGGAGGATGCCGGGCGGCAGGCACGGATCCTGCGGACGGGGGTACAGCGGCTGCGGCCTGGAGCACCAGAAGCCAGGATCGGTCCATGGCGATTCGTTTGGGATTCGGGCTGCCGCAGATGAAGTGGTACGACCTCGCGCACGCTCCGGCAGAGGCGGCGAGGGCAGCGGAGCGGATCGGCTACGACAGCCTGTGGGTTTTCGAGCGGGTGCTCTTCCCCGAACGTCCGCGGCAGGGCCTGTACGACGTGCCAGGACTGGCCTGGCCGGACTCCTACCGGTCGGTTGCCCATCCGTTGGTGGTCCTCTCACTCGCCGCCGCGGCGACCGAGCGGGCCCGGCTCGGTAGCAGTGTGCTGATCGCGCCCTTCCACGGCCCGTTCCAGCTCGCCCGCGCGCTTGCGACGCTGGATGGTACGGCATCCGTGTCAACGCGGTCGCCCCGGGTTATACGCAGACCGGCATGTACGAGCGTGCCACCGGCACCGACGCGGTCCGCGCCGCAGTCAACGCCGTGCTCCCGCTGGGCCGGCCCGGGACCCCCGAGGAGATCGCGGCGGCCGTCCAGTACCTCGGCTCCGGTAAGGCCAGCTACATCACCGGCCAGACCCTCACCATCGACGGCGGTCTGATGTCCGGCTGGCCCCTCTTCCCCGATGCCTGAGCTTGCCGTTTTACCGTTCGTAGCGGTTCATCGTGGCTTGGTGCCCTTCTTGCGGCGGGCGGATCGGGTGTGTGCCTCGTCGGTGGCGAGGACTCTGCCCACGTCGTGTCGGGGTGCCAGTCGCTGGTTCCTGGAGCCGGCACACCTCGGGCACTCAGGAGGTGGGCGACCGCGAAGCCGATGAGCCCCGCGAGGGCCGGTGCGGCCAGGTCGCGCCCTTCGCGGCCGTGACACCGGTGCCTCGAAGTGGTCAGTCCGCGAAGAGGTGTGGGCCTCCGGGTTCCACGGTCTCCTTCTCGGGGCCCGGTTGCGGGTAGTGGTGGACCCTGGCGTCCGGGCCGGGGAAGAACTCCGACACCCGTCCGGTGTCCGACCAGCGAACGTCGTAGGGCGGGCTGCCGTCGGCGTGGTGCAGCGCCACGACCTCGCCGTCGCGGCGCGTGACGCCGGGCCGGGTGCCCTCCACGATGATCCGGTCTCCCACTGCGGCTTTCATCTCATGCTCCTTGACTCACCAGGGCTCCGCCATGTGCCCGGGGCGGGCCGCTACCTCCATGGCATCGCACGGCCGCACCGCCGGCCAGGGGCCGACCGCCCCTCCGGGTGGGGCCGCCGGTCCCGGGACGGACCGGCAGGTCGGGCCTGGCGGCGCGGGGAGGAGTAGGTGGAGCCGCTGTGGTCCGGCCGGACGCACGGCCGGGGCGGCGGGTGAGCCGCCCGGGCCGGTGCGGCAGACCGGGCCCGCTCAGAGGGTGAAGCGGTGGCTCTCGCCGGGTCGGATGGTGACCGGGGAGCCCCGGAAGCGGACCTGGACCGGTTCCTGGCGGCTTTCGCGCAGGCTGACCGTGATCTGCCGGTGGTCGAGCGCGAGCTCCACGCCCCAGTGGCCCCGGTAGCGCAGGTCGAGCTCCAAGTGGCCCAGCGCGGAAGGCAGGTGGGGGTCGAGCCACAGGGCGTCCTCGCGAATTTCCAGGCCCGTGTAGCAGCGCTGGAGCAGGTCGACGGCTCCCGCCATGGCGCCCAGGTGGACGCCCTCGCAGGTGGTGCCGCCCTGGACGTCCCGGAGGTCGGCGGTCAGCGCGTCGCGGAAGTGGCGCCAGGAGGCCCGGCGGTCGGAGCGGGTCAGCACCCAGGCGTGCACCACCGAGCTGAGGGTCGAGCCGTGCACGGTACGGCGCAGGTAGTAGCCGGTGGTGCGGCGCAGCAGCTCGTGCCCGGCCGGGTAGCCGAGTCGGCGCAGCAGGTCGCGGACCTCGCGGGCGGAGAACAGGTACCAGAGCATCAGGACGTCGGCCTGTTTGGACGCCTTGTAGCGGTTGACGCTGTCCCCCTCGGCCTCCAGGATCCGGTCCAGCCTCCTCAGATCGGGGTGCCGCTGCCGGTACGCCGCCCAGTCGAACTCCGCCAGCCGCTCGTAGCCGTCGAACTGGCTGAGCACGCCGTCGTGGAAGGGGATGTGCAGTCGGCGGCTGACCTCCTGCCAGCGGTCCAGCTCCTGCGGGCCGAGGGCGAGCCGTTCCAGGAGCTCCTCGCGCCGGTAGCCGGGCAGCGCTTCGACGGTGTCGAGTGCCCGGGCCAGCACCCACGAGGCCAGGACGTTGGTGTACGCGTTGTCGTCCACCCCCGGCCGCTCGGCCCAGGGGTAGGCGTCGTGGTACTCGTCGGGGCCGAGGACGCCGCGGATCGAGTACCGTCCGCGCCCGGGGTCGTAGGTGGCGGATGAGGACCAGAAGCGGGCGATCTCCAGGAGCATCTCGGCGCCGGCGGTGGCGAGGAAGTCGAGGTCGCCGGTGGCCTGGTAGTACTGCCAGACGTTGTAGGCGACGGCCGATCCGACGTGCCGCTGCAGGTGGCTGTGGTCGGGCAGCCAGTGGCCGGAGAGCGGGTTCAGGTGCAGCCGCTGGGACTCCTCGCGGCCGTCGCTCGCGCTCTGCCAGGGGTACATCGCACCGCGCAGGCCCACCTGGCGGGCGGCCTGGCGGGCGGCGTCCAGGCGGCGGTGGCGGTAGCGCAGGACCGCCCGGGTGAGTTCGGGGAAGCGCAGGTTGAGGAGCCTCAGGACGAAGAGCTCGTCCCAGAAGACGTGGCCGCGGTAGGCCTCGCCGTGCAGGCCGCGGGCGGGAACGCCGACGTCGAGGTCCACGGAGTGCTCGGAGTACGTCTGGAGCAGGTGGAACAGGTTCAGGTGGAGCGAGCCGATGCCGTCGAAGTCGGCCTCGATCCGGCAGCGGCGCCACAACTCGGCCCAGCGCAGGGCGTGTTCGGCCAGCAGTCGGTCGAAGCCCGGGGCCTGCGCGGCGAGCAGCCGGGCGGCCCGCAGCGGAGCGCCGATCGCCGGGTCGCGGGAGGTGTACACCGCGACGGTCTTCTCCACGGTGACCGGTCGGCCCATGAGGGCGTCCAGGGTGAGGAGTTGGGCGGCCCAGCCGTCCTCGACCTCCCCGATGCGGTCGACCGGGAGCGGCGTGTTCGCGTGGTGTACCCGGGTGCGCGCGGCGAGGGCGATGTGCAGCGGTGATCCGGCGGCGGTGACCTCCAACCGGAGCAGGCCGTCGTCGCCCGAACCTTGGCTGACCGGGACCAGATGGCGGTCGGCCAGGCCGAGGTAGCGGGCGACGCCGGTGTTGGTCACCGTCCCGTCGAGCGCGGAGCGGACCTCCAGCCGGCCGGACCAGTTCTCCGGCACCAGTGTGGTCTCCAGCGCGACCAGGTGCGGCTGGGCCTGACTGGCGACCCTGCGCTGGACCATCCGGGTGCGCAGGCCCTGCGGGTCCGCCACCAGCGCGTGCCGGGTGAGCACACCGCGGCGCAGGTCCAGCTCCAGACGCTGCCGTACGGGTGGGCCGGCGAACCACTCGCCGCCCTCGGGGCGGAAGGTGAGCGGCAGCCAGTTCGGGCAGTTGACCAGATCTTCGTTGTCGACGAGGTGCCCGTCGACGGCGGACGTGGCGCGGTCGTAGCACCCGGCGAGGTAGGTGCCGGGGTAGTGGACGCCGTCGGCCCGGGACTCGGGGGCGGCGCCCCGGGTGACCAGGTAGCCGTTCCCCACGGCGCACAGGACCTCGCGAAGGCCCTCCTGGACGGGATCGAATCCCTCGTACCGCAGCGTCCAGGGGTCGGGCATCGCCGGCTCCGCGGCCGAGAGCGGCGCCCTCCGTGCCCCGGGCGCGGAGGAGTGCGCGCGGGCGTCTGCGTCCACCTGGCTGGCCTCCTCCGCTCGGCCTGCCTCCAGTGTGAGCGGCGCACCGTCACCCTGCTCAGTGGTTGGAGGCCGACGGCGGTGGCGTCTGCTCGGTCCGGATGATCCGGCCGGTCACGGCGGTGGGCTCGATCCGGACCCAGACGTCGCGATCTCCTCCGGCCCAGGGGGTCGGGAAGCCGCGGTGCGTGAGGTGTTCGATGGTCTCCTGGTCCTCCAGGATCGCGGTGGTGCCGGTGGCGAGGACGCTCCAGCCGGTGCTCAGCGCCTCGTCCAGTCGGTCGACCTCGAAGGCGACGTTCGTGCCCACGGCGGAGGCCAGCAACCCGGTCGCGGTGGTGCGGAAGACCAGGGTGCCGTCCAGCACCAGGTAGTTCACCGGAAGGACGACGGGCCCCTCGGAGGTACTAAGGGCCACGCGGCCGACGCCGCCCGGAGCCAGCCTGGCCCAGCACTCCGCAGCACCGAGCTCGGTCAGCACCGGACGGGTGCTCGCCCGTCCGCGGCCCGGCGGCAGGTCGAGGCCGCCGCCGAGCAGCTGCTGGGGGGTCGTGCCGAGCGTTCCGGCCAGCCTGGTGAGCGCGGCGATGTCGACGGCGGCGGGCGAGGACTCCACGTACTCCAGGTACGTCTCGGCCATGCCCGCCCGGGCGGCCGTCTCCCGGCGGCTGAGCCCTAGCTGCTGCCTGCGTAGGGCGATGCGGCGGCCGAGGTCGCCGGCGCCGGTCGGGTACTTCCCGGCCGAGCCCGCGTGCTGCATGAACATGGCCTGCTCCCTTTCGTTACCGGCTTCGGGATCCGCTCGGGACCACCACGAGCGGGCGGTGGCAGCGGTTGACCAGGACGCGCCCGGTCGACCCGAGCACCAGGCCCTGGAAGCCGCCGAGTCCCCGGTTGCCGATCACCAGGCAGCGGGCGTGCCGCGCGGCGGTGGCGAGCATCTGGGCGGGGTCGCCGGTGAGCACCTCGTGCCTGACCCGGACGTCCGGGTACTTCTCGCGCCAGCCGGCGAGCGACTCGGAGAGGTCGAGGAGCGACTCCTCCACGAGATCGGGGCGGTCCGCCTCGCGCGGGCGGCGGACCTCGACCGCCTGCAGGTCGGTCTGCCCGAGCGAGGCCTCCTCGAAGGCGAAGCCGATCGCGGCCTCGCAGGCGGCGGAGCCGTCGATGCCGACCACGACCGGGCCGGCGCCGGAGGTGTCCGGTTCGGGCTCGGGGACGAGCACCACCGGGCACGGGGGATGGCCCACCAGGGACGCGCCTTTGGAAGCGATCATCAAGGTGGCCTGCGGCTCGGTGAGGTGCCGGCCGCCCAGGACCAGCTGCGCCGCTTCTTCGGCGGCCTCGCGCAGCACGCGCACAGGTCGCCCCTCGACGAGCCGGGAGGTGATCTCCAGCTCGGGGTGGCGTTCGGCGGCGAGCAGCCGGGCGGTCTCGAGCAGCTCCTCGCCGTGGGCCCGCAGCGTGATCAGCCGGTGGTGCCCGGGCCGTCCGGGCTCAGTCTGCGGGGAGATGCCGGTGGGCCAGTCCTGGGCGTGCAGCAGGTGCAGCGGCAGGCCGCGCCAGGCGGCGGCGTCACAGGCCCAGCGCACGGCCCAGCGGCTGGCCTCGGAGCGGGAGACGCCCACGACCACGGGGCGGCGGCTTCCGGTGCCGGTCGGGGCTGTGGAGCCGTTCATCGGGAGCTCCCTTCGGTTCGGAGCCGGCACTTCACCGGTCTGCTTCCAGCCTCGGTGGCCCGGGCCACTGCCGGGGAGGGCCGTTCGGACCGCTGGGCGGGACCGGGCGGCCCCTTCGCGCGGATCGGTCGGGGAAGCCCCGGGGTCGGTCGGCCCTGTCGGGACCGCGCGGCGGGGACGGATGGTGGAGGTGTACTGCTCGGGAGCGCCATGGACCGAGGAGGCGCCATGTCCACCGCTCAGCACCCGCCGCGCTCCGTCGAGGCGCTGCTCGCCGACGGGACCACCGTGTCGATCCGGCCACTGGGACCGTCCGACCACGCGGCCGTCCTCGGACTGCACGCGGAGCGGATGTCGGATGACAGTCGCAGGCTGCGCTTCTTCGGCGCGAGTCGGCGTGCCCCGCAACTGGCGGCCGAGCGGCTGTCCGGGCCGCCGAGACCCGAGCTCCTGGCACTGGGCGCCTGGGCGGGCGGAGAGTTGGTCGGGGAGGCCGACTGCGAGACGGTCCCGGGACACCCGGAAGCGGCCGAACTCGCCCTGGCCGTCGCCGACGACTGGCACCACCGGGGCGTCGCCACCCTGCTGCTGGAACACCTGGTCCACGCGGCACGGCAGAATGGCATCCACACCTTCGAGGCCGACACCCTCGCGGACAACCGGGCCGTGCACCGGGTCTTCTCCGACCTCGGCCTGCCGGTGCGCCGCCGCTTCGAGCAGGGCGAGGTACGGGTCCACGTCCCGCTCGACGAGGCGGACGAGCACTACCGCGAGGCCGTGGACGAGCGGGGCCGCAGCGCCGACGTCGCCAGCCTGGCCGCCCTGCTGCGCCCGGCGTCCGTCACGGTGGTGGGTGCCTCCCGGCGGCCGGGCTCGGTCGGTCAGTCCGTGCTGCTGAAGATCCGGCAGGCCGGTTTCACCGGCGAGCTGTGGGCGGTCAACCCGTACGCCGCCGAGATCGCGGGCGAGCGGGCCTACCCTTCGCCGAGCACCCTGCCCGGCACCCCGGACCTCGCCGTGCTGGCGGTGCCGCCGATCGCGGTGGCGAGCGCCGCCGAGGAGTGCGGCCGGGCCGGAGTGCGGGCGCTGGTGGTACTCACCTCCGGTCTGGACGCCGATGCCGCGCGGCAGTTGATGCACGTCTGCCGCCGCCACTCGATGCGGCTGGTCGGCCCGAACAGCCTGGGCATCGCCCAGACCGACCCCGCGATCCGACTGGACGCCGAGTTCGGCGGCGCCTTCCCGCTGCCCGGCACGGCCGGGGTCGCGGTGCAGTCCGGCGGAGTCGGGATCGCGCTGCTGGAGCGGCTGGCCTGGCTGGGCATCGGGGTCTCCAGCTTCGTCTCGCTCGGTGACAAGTACGACGTCAGCGGCAACGACCTGCTGCAGTGGTGGGAGAGCGACGGCCGCACCGACCTCGCCCTGCTGCACGTGGAGTCCTTCGGCAACCCGCGCGCCTTCTCCCGCACCGCCCGCCGGGTCACCCGCAGGTTCCCGATCCTCACCGTCGACGCCGGACGCTCGCCCGCAGGGCGCCGGGGCGCCGCCTCGCACACCGCCGCGGCAGCCACCCCGACCGTCACCCGCGAGACCCTGTTCCGCCAGGCCGGGATCACCGCGACCCGCAGCATCGCCGAACTCGTCGACACCGCCGCCCTGTTGCACAGCCAGCCGCTGCCCTCGGCACGCTGCGCGGTCGCCGTCGTCTCGAACGCGGGCGGTGTCGGCATCCTGGCCGCCGACGCCTGCGCGGACACCGGGCTGACCCAGCTCGAACTGCCCTCCGACCTGGTCACCGAGCTGCGCGACCTGCTCCCCGGCAGCGCCTCGACCGCCAACCCGGTGGACACCACCGCAGCCGTGACCCCCGGCCAACTCGCCGCCTGCCTGGACACCTTGTCGCGCAGCCGGGCGGTGGACGCCCTGCTGGTCTGCCTGGTCCCCACCGCACTGACCACCGCAGCGCAGGACGATCCCCTCCGCGCCCTGCTCGACGGCCCCGCGCACCGCCGCATCCCCCTCGCCGCCGTACTGCTCAGCCAGGAGGTACCGGTCCGCCTGCTGACCTGCGCCGACGGCGGGCACATCCCCTCGTACACCGACCCGCAGGACGCCGCGCGGGCGCTCGCCCACGCCCGCGACCGGGCCCGCCGACTGGCCGAGCCGCCCAGCCCCGAGGCCGCGGCCCCGCCCGGCTGCGACCCGGCCGCCGCCCGGCGCCTGGTCGAGTCCTTCCTCACCGCGAACCCGGGCGGCGGCTGGCTCGACCCGGCCCTGACCGTCGAGCTCTTCGACTGCTACGGCCTACCGCTGACCATCTCGATCTGGACCCCGGACGAACACGGAACCGTCGTCGCCGCCCAGTCGCTGCGACAGCTCGGACACCGGCGCGAGGTCGTGCTCAAGGCGTACTGGCCGGGCCAGGTCCACAAGAGCGCGGCCGGCGCGGTCCGCACCGGCCTGGCCACGGACACCCAAGTCCGCCAGACCTTCCGGGAGTTCACCGAACGGTTCGGCAGCCGGCTCACCGGCGTGGTGGTCCAGCCGATGGCCGCACCCGGGCTGGAACTGCTCGCCGGAGTCGTCCAGGACCGGGTCTTCGGACCACTGGTCCTCCTCGGCCTCGGCGGCACCGCCACCGAGGTACTGGACGACCGGGCCGCCAGGCTCGCCCCGCTGACCGAACGGGACCTGGCCACCATGCCCGCCGAACTGCGCGGCTCCGCACTGCTGTCGGGCCACCAGGGCGCACCCGCCGTCGACCTGGCCGCCGTCCAGGACGTCCTCGCCAGGCTCTCCCACCTGGCCACCGACCTCCCACAGCTCGCCGAACTCGACCTCAACCCGCTGATCGCCCGGCCCGACGGAGTGCTCTGCGTGGACGCCCGGGCCCGGCTGGAACCCAGGCCGTCCTTCGACCCCTACCTGCGACGGCTCCGCCGCCCGGCGGCCGCCGAAGAGGACTGAGTACCATGAACCACAGCATCCTCGACGGCACTTCGACCGTGGGCTTCGCCGACCCGGGCCACACGCGCATCCCCGGCCGGGCCCTCGTCCGGACCTGCATGAGCCGCCCTGCCGTCGCAGTCACCCCCGACACCGACTTCGCCACCATGGTTGCCGCCATCACCGCGTCCCGGCGCGGCGTCCTGCCCGTCGTCGCCCCGGACGGCACCGTGACCGGCGTCGTCGCCGCCTCCGACCTGCTGGCCGCCTACGCCGAGCCGAACACGGCGGAGCTCCTCGCCCGCGACCTGATGACCGCGCCGGCCGTCACCGTGGCGGAGGACCGGACCGTCGCCGAGGCAGTGGCCACCGTCCACCAGAGGTCGATCCACCACCTGCCGGTGGTCGACGGCGAGGACCGGCTGACCGGCACGGTCTCACCACACGACCTCCTGGACGCCCTGCGGCGTGACGACGAGCAAATGCGCAACGAGGCACTGACCCTCGCCCTCACCCCGGGCACCGGCGTCGTCCCGAGCTCGCTGCACATCAGATGCGAACGCGGCCGCCTGACCGTCGCCGGCCGCACCCGCACCCGCGGCGACGCCGCCGCGCTCTGCCTCCAACTCGCCCGGATCGAGGGGATCGCCGGCCTCACCGACCGGCTCCGCTGGGACCTCGACGACATCGAAGGGCGGGCCGAGGCATGATCGGCTCCGCCGTCACGGTGCTCCTGGACCCGCGCCGCATCAACGCAGCGGTGTTCGACGCCGACGGAGTGCTCACCGACTCCCTGCCGCTGCGCACCACCGCCTGGCGCGACACCCTGCACGCCTTCACCGCCCAGTACGCCCGCGCCACCGGCGACGCGCGGCCCCCACTGGCCACCTCGGCCGACCTGCCCGCCCACCTGGCCGGCCTGCTCGACGAGGACATCGCGGCCGCGCTGCTCCGCCCGCCCACCCGTCGAGTCGACCTCGCCGGCAACCATCTCGGCCCGGCCGAGGCGGAACTGCGCCGGATCCTGGCCGACCACGAGGACCAGCGCTTCACGGAACTGCTGGACGCCGAAGGGCTGCAGGCCCGTCCCGGCGCCCACCGGGTCCTGCTCGACCTGCAGGCGGTGGGCGTCGTGGTGGGAGCGTTCTCCAGCGGCAAGCACTGTCCGGCGATGCTGCACCGGGCCGGCCTCGACCACCTGGTGGCGGTCAGTGTGGACGCCGAGGACACCGAGCACTACGGGCTCGCCGGACCGCCCAACCCGGCGCTGCTCCAACTCGCGCTGCGCCTGCTGCACACCCGGCCCGAACACGCGGCGGTGTTCGCGGACACGCCCGCCGCCCTGGAAGCGGGGGAGCGGAGCGGGTTCGCCCTGGTCGTCGCCGTCGACCACCGGGACGAGGAACGGGCCCGGGTGCTGGGCGGCCGGGAACCGGTGGTCCACGACCTGCACCAGGCCGAGGTGCCGGCCGGCCGTCCGATGCCGCTCGGGCTGTGACCGGGCCATGAGCGGGCCGATGCCTGCCCGTACGGCCCTATCGGCGCTGTGTCGGGCCCGAAATCCTGCTCATCAGGGCGGTTCTGTGCAACAGATGGGCCGGTGGCGGGAAGGGACGGCGGCAGAGGTCCGCGGCACCGGAACAACCGGAGAGGGAGGTACCCCGCAGTGAAGTGGCTCGGATCGGAAACAGCTGGAGGAACCCCGGCACCCGCGGGCGGGCGCGGGTCCATGACTGACGAGCGGACGCCCTGATGAGCGCCCCGGTCACTCCGGCGGCCGACGAGGCCGTGATCGACCGCGAAGGCCTGGCAGCCCTGGTCGACGTCCTGCGCTCCCGCGGCTTCACCGTGATCGGCCCGACCGTACGGGGCGGTGCCATCGTGCTCGACGAGCTGGAGTCCGCCGAGAGCCTGCCGTACGGCTGGGGTGTCGAACTCGAGGCGGGGCAGTACCGGCTGCGGGAACGGCCGGACCCGGCGGCCTTCGCCAACGCGGCCGGACCGCAGTCGTGGAAGACCTTCCTGCACCCCGCCCGGGTCCGCCAGTGGCGGGCCGAACGAGCCGACGGACAGCTCACCTTCGAGGCGGACGACCCCCCGACGCCCCGCTACGCCTTCCTCGGTGTCCGACCGTGCGACCTGCGGGCCATCGCGATCCAGGACCGGGTGCTCACCGGAGGCCGGCACGCCGATTCGACCTACCAGGGCCGGCGCTCGGGCGCGTTCCTGGTCTCGGTGGAGTGCACCGAGCCCGGAGGTACCTGCTTCTGCGTCTCCATGGGCACCGGGCCGGCGGCCGGCCCTGGCTACGACCTGGTGCTCACCGAACTGGTCGACGACGAGGACGGCCACCGGTTCTGGATCCGCAGCGGCAGCCCGGAGGGCGCCGACGTCCTCGCCGAACTCCCCGGCAGAAGGGCCGACGACGCCACCCGTGCGGCCGCCCACGAGCGGGTCTCGGCCGCCGCCGACCGGATGGGCCGCACCATGCCGGAGGCCGACCTGCACCAGCTGATGGCGGGCACGCTCGACGCCCCGCGCTGGGACGACGTCGCGTCCCGCTGCCTGACCTGCGGCAACTGCACCATGGTCTGCCCGACCTGCTTCTGCACCACCACCCAGGACGTCACCGACCTGACCGGCGACCACGCCGAACGCTGGCGGCTGTGGGACTCCTGCTTCGACCTGGACCACTCCTACCTGCACGGCGGAACGGTGCGCGCCTCCTCGCGCAGCCGCTACCGGCAGTGGCTCACCCACAAACTGGGCACCTGGTACGACCAGTTCGGCTCCTCGGGGTGCGTCGGCTGCGGGCGGTGCATCGTCTGGTGCCCCGTCGCGATCGACATCACCGAGGAGACGGCCGCCCTGCACGACTGGGCCGGCCGACCGGCGGACGACGGCGAGGAACCGGCATGACCGAGCTGCCGTTCCTGCTCGACGCGCTGCCCCAGGCACACCGGGACCGGCTGCTCGCCCTCGCCCGCGACAACTCGTTCCCCCCGGGCGGGCGGCTGTTCGACGAGGGAGGGCAGGCCGACCGCTTCTGGCTGATCCGCTCCGGTGAGGTCGCCCTCGACCTGTACGTCCCCGGCCGCCCGCCGCCGGTCGTGCAGACCGTCGGTCCGGGCCAACTCCTCGGCTGGTCCTGGCTCTTCCCGCCGTACCGCTGGCACCTGGGGGCCCAGGCCCTCGGGCCGGTGGACGCCTGGGAGTTCCCCGCCGACGAGGTCCGAGCGCTCTGCACGGCGGACCCGGTCCTCGGGTACCAGCTGACCCTGCGCTGCGCCGAGGTGATCGGCGAACGGCTCCGGGCCACCCGGATCCGCCTGCTGGACCTCTACGCACCTCGCACGGGCGCGCCATGAGCACCGTCACGCCACCGCTCCCGTACCGGGTGACCGCCTTCCGGCCGGAGACGGGGGACGCCGTGTCGCTCGAACTGCAGCCCGTCGAAACGGCGCTGCCCGCCTTCCTGCCGGGGCAGTTCTCCATGGTCCACGCCTTCGGCGTCGGCGAGGTGCCGATCTCGGTCAGCGCGATCCGAGGCCGCGACGGCGCCCTGGTGCACACCGTGCGCGAGGTCGGCGCCGTCTCCGGAGCACTGTGCCGACTGCGCCCCGGCGATGTCCTCGGCCTGCGCGGCCCCTACGGCACCGGCTGGGACCTGGACTCGGCGACCGGAACGGACGTCCTGGTGATCGCCGGCGGCATCGGACTGGCTCCACTGCGCCCGGTGGTGCACCAGGTGCTGGACCACCCCGAACGGTACGGCGATCTCCGCGTCCTGGTGGGCGCCCGCACCGCCGGGGACCTCCTCTACCGGGACGAGCTGGAAAGCTGGCGGACCTCGGCCCAGGTCGAGGTGACGGTCGACCGCCCCACCCCCGGCTGGCAGGGCGCGGTCGGCGTCGTCACCACACTGCTCGACCGGGCCGGACCGCTCGGCGACGACACCCGCGCACTGCTCTGCGGACCTGAGGTGATGATCCGCCACACCGCGCAGGCGCTGCTCGCACGGGGTGTGCCCGCACGGCGCATCCAGGTGTCGCTGGAGCGGAACATGAAGTGCGGCACGGGCCACTGCGGCCACTGCCAGCTCGGACCGCTCCTGCTCTGCCTGGACGGACCGGTGGTCGACTACGCCCGATCCGGGCCACTCCTCGCCGTGCGGGAGTTGTGAGATGACCGACGACACTCTCCCCACCCTCGCGGTCTGGAAGTTCGCCTCCTGCGACGGCTGCCAGCTGACCCTGCTCGACTGCGAGGACGAACTGCTCGGCCTGGCCGACCGGGTGCGGATCTCGCACTTCCTGGAGATGTCCGGCGCCGAGGGTACGGGTGACGACGGCCCGGCCGGCCTGGAGGGCGTCGGACCGTACGACCTCTCCCTGGTCGAAGGGTCCGTCACCACGGCCGAGGACGCCCGGCGGATCCGCCGCATCCGGCAGATCTCCCGCCGCCTGGTCACCATCGGGGCCTGCGCCACCGCCGGCGGCGTCCAGGCCCTGCGCAACTTCGCGGACGTGACGGAGTTCCGCGCCGCCGTCTACGCCCACCCCGAGTACATCGCCACGCTGGCCACCTCCACCCCCATCTCGGCCCACGTACCGGTCGACTTCGAGCTGCGCGGCTGCCCGATCGACCGCCGCCAGCTGCTGGAGGTGATCACCGCCTACCTGGCCGAACGCAAGCCGAACATCCCGGCGCACAGCGTCTGCTACGAGTGCAAACGCCGCGGCACCACCTGCATCACCGTCGCCCACGGCACCCCGTGCCTCGGCCCCGTCACCCACGCCGGCTGCGGCGCCATCTGCCCGGCCTACGACCGTGGCTGCTACGGCTGCTTCGGGCCGTCCAACACCCTGAACATGCCGGCGATGGTGCGCCAGCTCCAGCACGACGGCATGAGCGAACGGGACGTCGTGCGGGTCTTCCGGACCTTCAACGCGGCCTCCCCCGAGTACGCCGAACTACCCGGTCTCGTCAACCAGGACACCTCCACCGACAGGGAGACCGGATGAGCCACCGGGGAGAGCGGATCCTGCGCCTGGACGCACTCGCCCGAGTGGAGGGCGAAGGCGCCCTGCACCTGGCGATCGGTGACGGCGAGGTCACCGACACCCGCCTGCGGATCTACGAACCGCCGCGCTTCTTCGAGGCATTCCTGATCGGCCGAGGGCACACCGAACCACCCGACATCACCTCCCGGATCTGCGGAATCTGCCCCGTCGCCTACCAGATGACCGCCTGCCAGGCCATCGAGGCCGCCTGCGGTGTCACCGTCGACGGCCAACTCGCCGAGCTGCGCCGCCTGCTCTACTACGGCGAGTGGATCGAGAGCCAGTCCCTGCACATCCACCTCCTCCACGCCCCCGACTTCCACGGCCACCCCAGCGCCGTCGAACTCGCCCGCGAGCAACGCGGACCCGTCGAGCGGGGACTGCGGATCAAACAGGCCGGCAACGCCGTCATGGAGCTGCTCGGCGGCCGCGCCATCCACCCGGTCAACGTCCGGCTCGGCGGCTTCTACCGGGTACCGACGCGAAGCGAACTCGCACCGCTGGCCGAGCAGTTGCGCCGAGTGCGGGACGACGCACTGGAGACGGTGCGCTGGGTGGCCGGTTTCGACTTCCCCGACGCGGAAATCGACTGCGAACTGCTGGCCATGCAGGAGAGCGGCCGGTACGCCATCGACTCCGGTGCGCCCACCGTCCTTAGCCCGGCCGACGGCACCACCCCGAATCAGGCGAACTCACAACGCCGGTTCCCCGTCGGCGAGTTCGAACAGCACGTGGTGGAGGAACACGTCCCCCACTCCACCGCCCTCAGATCGAGCCTGGACGGCAGACGCCATCTCACCGGCTCACTCGCCCGCTATGCCATCAGCGGCCGCTGGCTGCACCTGACCGCCGCCGAAGCCGCACGGGCGGCCGGCCTCGGCGACCCGGCCACCGGCGCGGTGTGCCGCAACCCCTTCCGCAGCATCGTCGTCCGCGCCGTCGAAGTGGTGCACGCGGTCGAGGAGGCGCTGCACATCATCGGCGCCTACGAACCGCCGCCCCGGCCGCATGTCGACGTGGCGCCGCGCGCGGCCGAGGGCTGCGCCGCCACCGAGGCGCCGCGCGGCCTGCTCTACCACCGCTACGCCATGGACGCGGACGGCACCCTCACCTTCGCCCGGATCGTCCCGCCGACCGCCCAGAACCAGGCGGCGATCGAGGAGGACCTGCGGCGGCTGGTGCAGGCGCGCCTGGACCGGCCCGGCGATCCCCCCACCGACGAGGAGCTGACCGGTCTGTGCGAACGGGCCGTCCGCAACCACGACCCGTGCATCTCCTGCTCAGCCCACTTCCTCGACCTGACCGTGGACCGGGCGTGACGGGCCGCGTGGTCGTGATCGGCGTCGGGAACCCCTACCGCCGGGACGACGGAGCAGGACCGGCCGTCGTCGAAGCGCTGAGCAGCACGGTGCCCGAGGGTACGCTGCTCATCGTCAGCGACGGCGAGCCCGGGCGGATGCTCGGCCTCTGGACCGGCCGTGACAGCGTGATCGTGGTCGAGACCGTGCACGGGCACCCGGGCCACCCGGGGCGGCTGCACACCCTGGACGCCGAGACGACCGCCAGGTGCGCGAGCGGCCCGGCCAGCAGCCACGGCCTGGGCCTCGGCGAGACCGTCGCCCTGGCAGCCGCGCTCGACCGGATGCCCCTCGAACTCGTGGTCCACGCAGTGGAGGGCGAGGACTTCGGCCTCGGCCCCGGACTCAGTGCCGCGGTCCGCGCGGCGCTCGCGGAACTCGTCGACCGGGTGGCCACAGCCGTCCGGGACGCGCACCGACGCCAGCGTTCCCGGTCAGGCTGAGCCGGAGTTCCCGGGCCGAGGCTTCGGGTACGGGGCAGGGCTCTCGGTCGTCATGGCGATCTCCAGAGGAAAGCCCTCCCATCGTCCTGCCCGGAGCGGTCGTTGTCTCCTGGACCGGTCTGGCCACGGCAGTGGGACCGAACGGCCCTGTGCTGACTCTCGGCCCGGGCGGAGAGTGTGAGGTAGAGGACATGCGTGGAGGAGTGAGGACCATGCAGCACCGCACCGTTCACGACGTGATGACCCAGGAGGTCGTCACCGCTCGGCCGGACACGCCGTTCAAGGAGATCGTGGCGTTGTTCCACCGGAACGACATCACCGCGATCCCGGTCATCGACGACCAGGAACGCCCGCTCGGCATGGTCTCCGAAGCCGACCTGATCCGTAAGGAAGCCGTCCTCCCCGACCCTGAGGGCCGTACCCCCGGCCGCTGGTTGGAGCCGCAGGACCGGGCCCGCGCGGAGGCCGAGACCGCCGGTGGCCTGATGACCAGCCCCGCCGTCACCGCCCGTGCCACCTGGTCCGTACCCGAGGCCGCCCGGGCCATGGACAAGCACAAGGTCAAGCGGCTGCCCGTGGTCGATGAGGTCGGCCGCCTGGTGGGCATCGTCAGCCGCCGCGATCTGCTCCAGGTCTTCCTGCGGCACGACGCGGCGATCCGCGAGGAGATCGCCCACGACGTGTTCGGCCAGACCCTGTGGGTCGCGCCCGGCTCCGTCCAGGTCGCCGTGCACGAAGGCGTGGTCACCCTCACCGGACGGCTCCCGCGCAAGAGCCTGGTACCGATCGCCGAGCAGCTGTGCCGGGCCGTGGACGGCGTGGTGGCGGTCCACCAGAGTCTCGACTGGACCGAGGACGACACCGAGGTCCAGCTCGAACACCCCCACGCCTACCAGGCCGGCCGGCGCCAGTGACGCCCGGGGCAGTCGTCGTCACCCGAGTCGTCGTCATCTCATGGGCAAGGCCGCGGTTGGGCCGGAGAAGCCTCGACATCACCAGGCCCGAGCTCAACTCCGTAGTAGCGGATCGCGCCGCGCCAGCCGGTCATCGGCGGCTACACCGACCCCGCTCGACCGGCGTCCCGAGGTGACAATCGGACTGAAGGAGCCCGAGAGATGCGCGTCGCCGACCTCATGACCGCACCGCCGGTCACCGTCACGCCCCACACCACGGCGAGGGACGCCGCCCGGCGCATGGACGAGGAGGCGGTGGGCTGCGTCCTGGTGGCCGAGGGCGGCACCCTGCACGGCGTCCTCACCGACCGGGACCTGGTGGTCCGGGCACTCGCACGCAACGCGGACCCCGCGACGTGGGTGTCCGAGCTGATGTCCGCCCCCGTCGTCACCCTCGACACCACCGACGACCTCGCCGCCGCCTATCGGGCCTTCCGCCGTACGGGTGTGCGCCGACTGCCCGTGCTGGACGGCTACCGTCTGGCCGGTGTCCTGACCATCGACGACCTCTTCCTGGACGTCCTGCAAAACCTGGCCGACCTGCTCGGTCCGGTCTCCTGGAGCGCCCTGCGCGAGGGCAGCCCCGGGCCGGGACCGGCGATCCCACCCGCAGCTGTGAGGAGCACACCGTGGAAAAGCGCTGGGACACCGTAGGCGAGGTGATGACCCACGCCGTCATCGCCGTCGGACGCGACACGAGCTTCCAGGAGATCGCCGAGATCCTGCAACGCTGGAGGATCAGTGCGGCACCGGTGCTCACCGGGGACGGCCGGGTGATCGGGGTGGTATCCGAGGCCGATCTGCTGACTGCTCAGGACCAGGCCCCGGAGAGCGCCGAGAACCTGACGGCCGGACAGCTGATGTCGGTCCCGGCCGTCACCGTGCACGCCGACAGCCCGACCGCCGAGGCTGCCCGGGCGATGGCACGCGGCCATCTCAAACGCCTGCCGGTGATCGACGAGGAGGACCGCCTGGTAGGCATCGTCAGCCGCGGGGACCTGCTCAAGGTCCACCTGCGAACCGACGAGGACCTCGCCCAGCAGGTCCGCTTCGAACTGCTCGCGGCGCTGGGGCCCGCGTACGCGTCGGCTGTCGACGTCCACGTCGAGGAGGGCCGGATCACCCTCACCGGTTCGCTGCCCGAAGCGGCGCCGAAGGCCCTGCTGGAGCGCCTGGTCCGGGCCGTGCCCGGGGTGGTGGACGCCGAGGCGCGGCTCACCGCTGTGAGTGGTGACCAGGAGCCGGTGACCTCGTGAACCGGCCGGTCCTCGCCGCCGTAGACGGCTCGCCCGCGAGCCTGGCCGCCGCCCGCTGGGCGGCCGACGAGGCCGCCAGGTGCGGTGCACCACTGCGCCTGGTACACGCCTGGCCGTGGCCGCAGCGTGCGGCCCCGGGACTGCCGGGCGTGAGCGAGGTGCGCGGACAAGCCCTCTGTCTGCTGGCCGACACGGCGGAGGACCTCCGCACAGACCATCCGGACCTGAACGTGTGCACTGCCTTGCTGGATGAGCCGGCCCGGCAGGGGATCGTGGCCGCGGCACGGGACGCCCGCCTCGTGGTACTCGGCTCGCGCGGGCTCGGCGGCTTCACCGGCCTGCTCCTCGGATCGGTGAGCCTGGCGGTCGCCGCACGCGCCGACTGCCCGGCCGTCCTGATCCGGGACGAACACCAGCAGCCTCCGGCCGGGCAGGTCGTGGCCGGTATCGATGCCCACGACCCGTCCGAGGCCGTCCTGGAATTCGCGCTCGAGACAGCCCATTCGCGCGGCGCGGACCTACGGGTCGTCCACGCCTGGGACCCGCCACCCTGGTGGCGGAGCTCCCCGGAGGAGCAACGCGCTGACTGGGCAGGGGCTGTCCGGGCACAGAAGGAACTGCGAGAGCTTCAGCAGGTGATCCGTGACCACGCGTCCGGTGACGTGAAGGTCATCGAGGAGGTGCGTCCGAGTGGTGCTGCCAAGGCGCTGCTCCAGGCAGCCGAGCACGCGGATCTGCTCGTCGTGGGCAGGAGCGGTCGCGGCCGTCCAGGCCACCTCGGATCGGTCGCCCACGCGGTGATCCACCACGCGCGGTGCCCGGTCGCGGTGGTCCCGCACGGCTGACCCCGGTCGCATCGTGGGCCGGGCCCGTGAAGATCCCGGCCCACGGCTTCGGTCACTCGGACGGGTTCACCGGGATGCTGCGTGCTGCCTTCTCCTGTTCGACGGCCTGCGGGGTGCCGGTCCGTCGTCGCACTCCCACGGTCCGGCGGTGCCCTCCCTGGCCTCATGAGCCGCTCGGCCCCGTGCCAGGGCCTCCCGGCCCATGACGGCGGTGTCGGCGTCCCGCGCGGTGCGAGCGTCCCGGGACGCGCAGAATCGTAGGAGAGCCGTCCGCCGGTCAGGAGCACAGCGATGGACACGACCGACTCCAGCGAATCCGTACAGCCCGTGCGCGTCTTCCTGCTGGACGACCACGAGGTGGTCCGGCGCGGGGTGCGTGATCTGCTGGAGGCGGAGCCCGACATCGAGGTCGTCGGCGAGGCGGGCAGCTGCGCCCAGGCCCTCGCCCGGGTGCCGGCGCTGCGCCCGCAGGTGGCCGTGCTCGACGTACGGCTGCCGGACGGCGACGGGGTGACCGTCTGCCGCGAACTACGCGACCGGATGCCCGAATTGGCCTGCCTGATGCTCACCTCCTTCGATGACGACGACGCCCTGCTGGACGCGGTCATGGCCGGAGCCGCCGGGTACGTGCTCAAGCAGGTCAAGGGCGTCGACCTGGTCAGCGCGGTACGGACGGTCGCCTCCGGCCAGTCGACGCTGGACCCGGCCACCACCCGCAGACTGATGGAGAGCCTGCGCCACCACGACGAGTCGGACACCGACGCCGCCCTCGCCCAACTGACGCCTCGCGAGCGGGAGATCCTGGCATTGGTCGGTGAGGGCAAGACCAACCGGCAGATCGGTCAGGAGCTCTACCTCGCCGAGAAGACCGTCAAGAACCACGTCTCGCGCATGCTCGCCAAGCTCGGCGTCGAGCGGCGCCTCCAGGCGGCCGTCCTCGCCGCCCACGCCGAGGCCGAGCACCCCGGGCACCCGCGCTGAGCCGGGCGGCCCGGCACATGGATCCGAACGGCCCAAGCGCCGCCGACCAGGTCGGTCGCACCATGGGCGCAGAGGGTATCCGCCTTACGGTACGAGCAAGGAGCCCGTGATCACGTACCTCGGCCGCGTGCCGCGGCAGCATTCCGCCGCCGGGCCCAAACCCCCGCCGCCCGGCCCCTCCAGGCGGTGCCGGCCCCTCTGACAGCCCGAAGGAGCGTCCGCGTTTCAGAGCAGGGCCCAGCACCGGCTGACCCAACCAACCCCTGGGAGACCGCCATGGCCGCCATGGCCCTGGACGGTGCCACGGTGGAGAAGCTCGTCTCCGCCGCGGTGGCCGCCCCTTCGATCCACAACACCCAGCCCTGGCGCTACCGCCTCCGGCCCGAGACCAGCACCCTCGAAGTCCGTGCCGCGCCCGAGCGGTCGCTGCCGGCCACCGACCCCGAGCAGCGTGCCCTGCACATCTCGGTCGGTGCGGCGGTGCTGAACCTCCGCACCGCCGCACGCCACCTCGGCTGGGCACCCGACGTGCACCTGCTGCCCGACCCGGCCGAGCCCGACCTGCTGGCCGCCGTCCGCCTGGACGAACCGTCCCGGGCACAGCTGCCGCGGACGGCCGAGCTGTACGACGCGATCTGGCACCGGCACACCGTCCGCACCCCGTTCACCGGCCCGCCGATCCCACCAGCAGTACGGAACGAACTGGTCGAGGCCGCCCGCACGGAGGAAGCGGTGCTCTACTTCCCCGACCGGGAGGAGACGGCCAGATTGCTCCACCTCACGGCCGAGGCCGAGCGCCGCAATGTCACCGACCCCGAGCACCGCAGCGAAAGCCGCAGCTGGATCCAGAGGCCGGGCGGGGGACCGTACGGCATCCCGGCCGCCGCCCTCGGCCCGCAGGACGCCGCCGGACACCTGCCGATGCGGGACTTCTCCGCCATCCACCCCGCCGAGCACCAGGCCCCCGAGGCCTTCGAGGCCGAGCCGTGCATCGCGGTGCTCGCCACCGAGCACGACCATCCCATGGACTGGCTGCGCGCCGGACTGGCCCTGGAGCACGTCCTGCTGACCGCCACCGTCCGTGGGGTGCGCGCTTCGCTGCTGCACCAGGCGATGGAGTGGCCCAACCTGCGTTGGGAGACCCGCAGCCCGCACCGGGGACCGGGCTTCGTCCACATGCTCATCCGGCTCGGCTACGGACCGGAGGGGGCGCCCACACCCCGGCTGCCGGCCTCCGAGGTGCTGGTGGTCGACGGCAGCTGAGGCTGTCGGCCTCACTCGGGCGGCAGTGGGACCCGCCAGAGCACTTCGGTGCCGCCGTGCGGGAGTGCGTGCGCGTCGAAGGCGCCGCCGAGCGCCGCCGCCCGCTCGGCGAGGTTCTCCAGCCCGCTGCGCCGTCCGCCCTTAGAGAGCCCGACACCGTTGTCCGTCACGGTGACCGTCAGCTCGGCGTCCGCCGCCAGCGCGACCTCCACCGAGGTCGCGTCGGCGTGCCGGGCGGCGTTGGACAACGCCTCCTGGAGGACGGCGACGGCTTCGTCCGCGATCTGCGGCGGCACGGTGACGTCCAACAGGCCGGACATCCGCAGGCCGGGAGTGAAGCCGAGCACGGCCGCCGCCCGCTCGACGACCTCCACCACCCTGGCGCGCAGCCCCTTGGCGGCAGGTCCCGCTTCCCGGGCCCGAAGGCCGAAGATCGTGGATCGGATGGTCTTCGCGGTCTCGTCGAGGTCGTCGATGGCGCGCAGCACCCGGTTTCCGGCTTCCGGGTGGTCGATGAAGCGGATCGCGCCCTGGAGGGTCATACCGGTGGCGAACAGCCGTTGGATCGCCAGGTCGTGCAGATCGCGGGCGATCCGGTCCCGTTCTTGGAGTAGCGCGATCTGCTCGGAGTCCCGGCGCCGCTCCGCCAGCTCCATCGCCAGCGCAGCGTGCCCGGCGAAACTCAGCAGCAGCCCCGACTCATCGGACTCGAAGAGCGGATCACCTTCCGCGCGGGCCAGCATCAGCACGCCGCGTACGCCGTGTTCCGGAGTACCGATCGGTACCGCCACGGCGGGCCCCAGACCGCGCCAGCGCGGTGGCCCGGCGGTGATCCGCGGGTCCTGCTGCACGTTCGTGCTCACCACCAGTTCACCGGTGCGCGCCGCAGCCCCCATGAACGAGCCTTCCAGGGGCAGTACCAGACCGCGGTGCTCCCGCTCACACAGCCCGACGGCGATCCGGACCTCCAACTCCTCGGAGTCGGGCACGGGCAGGGCGACCACCGCGAGGTCCGCTCCCGCGATCTCACCCGCTCTGGCGACCAGTAGGTCCAGCACCTCCTTCTCGGAGCTTCCGGACAGCAGACTGCCGGTGATCTCCGCACTGGCCGCCAGCCACCGCTCACGCAGCCGACCCTGTGCGTACAACCGGGCGTTGTCGATCGCCACCCCCGCCGCCACCGCGAGCGTGGACAGTACGGCTTCGTCCTCGGCGTCGAATTCGCCGCCGCCGCGCTTCTCGGTCAGGTACAGGTTGCCGAACACCCTGTCCCGGACCCGGATCGGCACCCCCAGGAAGCTGCGCATGGGCGGGTGGTTGGCGGGAAAGCCGTAGGAGGACGGATGCTCGGAGATCTTGCCTAGCCGCAACGGCACTGGGTGCCGGATCAGCTCGCCCAGCAGACCGTGGCCCGACGGCAGCGCCCCGATCCGCTTCACCTGCTCCGCGGTCACCCCGACCGGGACGAACTGCGACAGTCGATGGTCCTCACCGATCACCCCGAGAGCGCCGTACTCGGCGTCGACCAGGTTCACCGCCGCCTCCACGATGTGCCGCAGCGCCTGGGCCAGCTCCAGATCCCGGCCGACCGCGAGCACCGCCTCCAGCAGGCTGTGGATCCGGTCGCGGGCGCCCCGAGCGGCGTTCAGCCTGGCCTGCAGCTCGTCCAGCAGGTCGTCCAGCCGCAGCTGCGGCAGCGGTACCGAACTCTCCGATGCGCTCCCCACCGGTACCTCCGCGGCTCGCCGGACACCACCACCCAGCCTAGAAGGACCGAACCAGGCGCGTCCCGCGCAACCGGTGCCCATTGGGCCCACCGGTCCACTCCCAGGGGCGGCCGACCCACGGCACGCAGTCCCACCCTGGACAGCCCTGGACCTGAAGGGGGCAGCGGGTGATCGTGCCGGCCGCTCGACGGCTGACAGAGGTGATCGGGGCATGAAGGCGCCGACCTTGTCACGGGCCGGGCCGTCGTATCTGTGGCGAGATACCCGATGCGGTGATCCGGGAGAGGCAGGACGCCGTCGTCCGGGTGGACGTGGTTACCGTCCGCGGTATGGACCTGCACATCCTCGAGGGCGACGTCCCCGAGGTGACCGACGGCCGGATCCTCGGCTACGGAGCCGTCAGCACCGTCATCGAGACCGGCCCGGGCGTACGGAGCGTGGCCGACGGCGACCGCGTCCTGGTCTCCCGCATCTTCGCCCGGGCGGCACGATGCCCTGAAGGTCGCCCTGTTCCGGACCTGACCGAGCCCCGCGGAGAGACGACGGAGTCACCGTGAAAGAGAACCCCCAATCGACCGACGCGGCTGTGCAGCCGACCGGATCCGTCCTCCTTGCCCCGCGCGTTGCCGAGCAGCGTACGCAATTCGGTCTGACCGAGCATGAGTTGGCGAGCCAGGCGGCGATGTCTCCCTGAGTGGTCGACGGCCCCGGCCCTGAACCGGGTTGTCCTGGTACCCCGCTGGCTCGGCCCCGGCCGCGCACTTGGGCGACACCGGTTCGGGACGAGGGACGTCAGATGCCCGAAGTGTGGGCGAGTTGGCCGACGGCCGCGGTGACGGCCATGGCGAGCCCGCCGCCGAGAACCACCCGCAGAGCCGGGCGCAGCACGCCTGCGCCTGCCGTACGGGCGGCCAGCACGCCGGCAGCGGCCAGACCGCAGAGAGTGACGACGACGATCAGCCACAGCCGTGCAGCGGTGGGGGCGAGGAGGCCGAGGAAGGGGACGGCTCCGCCGGTGAGGAAGCTGGCGGCGGAGGCGAGGGCGGCTTGCACCGGGTTGGCCGTGGTGTGTTCGCTGTGGCCGAGTTCGTCGCGCAGATGGGCCTGGAGCGGGTCGGCCTCCTGGAGGGCCTCGGCGACCTGTCGGGCCAGCGCCGGCGGGACGCCGCGGCTCTCGTAGATGGCGGTGAGTTCGGCGAGCTCGGCTTCCGGGGCGTCGGCGAGCTCACGGGCCTCCTTGGCGCGGTCGGCTTTCTCGACATCGACCTGCGAGCTGACCGAGACGTGCTCACCTGCGGCCATCGCCATTGCACCCGCGGACAGCCCGGCAAGACCGCCGGTGACCACTGCGGAGGTGCTCGCTCCGCTAGCCGCGATGCCGACCATGATGCTGGCAACGGAGACCAGCCCGTCGTTGGCTCCGAGGACGGCGGCACGCAGCCAGCCGGCCCGGCCCGCGGTGTGGCCTTCCGGGTGGGGAATGCGCTGGTCCGGGAAAGTCATCGGATGAGATGCTCCCGTAGGGGTCTCATGGTCACAGTCTCGGCAGGACTCGCCGGGGTGTCGTATCCAGTGAGCCGTTCGTGGCCGATGCGGGCGCTTCTGGGCTACGGCCTGCGCGCGGCCGACGCCGCCGATCTGGCCGCGAACACGAGCCGAACGCGCTGGAGCCACTCGAGACCGGCGGTCTGTCCGTCCGACATGATCCGCCGGCACGCTCACACCAGTGAGAGTGGTGAGTCTGGCGTTGCCCTCAGGGCCGCCGGCGTCGCCGTCCCGGTAGCCGGTCCGCGCTGTTCGGCTGGTGCCGGGCCGCCGGGTGAGTCGTGGATGGGCGGTGCGCCTGGCGAACGCCCCGCCCGGGAGCGCGGAGCGCGAGCGGACCCGCAGGACGAGCTGTCCGTCGTCGACAAGGTGGCGCAGGACGGAGCAGGTTGCGCACGATGCCGGGGTGGACGAGCCGCCCGGTCTCAAGCCCCGCCAACACCGGCAGGATGTCGCAGGCGGGCAGTGCGAGCGGACGCGGGAAGCGCCCAATGCCGCGTGGCGGCTGCGCGGGAGCCTGGGCCCGACGGTGCGGGGCGGCCATCCGCGTCCCAGAGCACGGGCCAGTTGGTCCATGGTCACCGGTGACCTCACCGTGGAGCCGGACGGATACATCCGCGCAGCTGGTGCGGTGGTGGAGCTGTTGCCGAGGTGGCCACCCCGTCGTCGGTGTTTGCGGGGCGGCCACCCGGTGGCAGCCGTTTCCGGGAGCACCACATGACGACCTTAGCAGTTGCTGATGTTGGCAACTGTGTGCCAGGGCAGGAGGAGGAATGCGTATCTCACCGCAAGGCCGCGCGGCTGAGCCGCTTGCTCCGTTCTCGGCGCGGGGTGGCGTGTGTCTCCCTGCGCCGGGTAGGCGGTGCCCGCATGTGTGGTGCGGGCGCTCCGTCTTCCTGTCCGGCTCCGCTGGTCGCGGAGTGCGCACGCATGCTCATCGTCACCCTGGGTGTGGTGCTCGAGGGTGGTGGTGAGCATCCAGCGGGAATTCGAGGATGCGGACGGCATCGGGGTCCTGTACCTGACCGACTCTCTGGGCGAGCAGGCCGCCCACCGCTTCCAGGGCGCGTTCGACTGGGCCGTCGCCCGGTGTTTCCGTGCGGCCGTGATCGACATCTCCGCCCTGGTGGGCTTCAACGCCGCGGGTGAGGGCGTGATCGTGGACGCCCACCGCTCTCTGGCGACTGCCGGTCGGCGCTGACCACCCACGGCCCGATGATGGCGTACTTGCGTGATTGCTAAGGTCAGTAATTGATGATGTTCTGCCTTGCTTGGGCCCGATGGAGACGGTGACGCCCGTGAACGCCGAAACCCCCGCCACGCCTCCCGTGGTCGGCGCACCGCTGTACCAGCTGAAGGCGGAGTTCTTCAAAACACTCGGGCACCCGGTGCGCATCCGGGTCCTGGAACTGCTCAGCGAGCGCGAGCACGCGGTCGCCGAGATGCTGCCCGAAGTCGGCGTCGAGGCGTCCCACCTGTCCCAGCAGCTCGCAGTCCTGCGCCGGGCCAAGCTCGTGGCCTCCCGCCGCGAGGGCTCCACCGTGTACTATAGCCTCACCAGCTCCCAGGTCGCCGAGCTGCTGCGGGTCGCGCGGGCCATCCTCAGCGGCGTCATCACCGGCCAGGCCGAACTTCTCGACAGCCTGCTCGTCCCCACCACCGCCACGACCGAGGGCTGACCCGACCGCACCGTGATTGCCGGGCTCCGGTCAATCCGTGCAGTTCAACCGTGGTGACGCAGACGCTGTTCTCCTGGAAGCAGTCCTGGTGATAGACGTCCCAACGCCAGTCGATGGAGTAGCAGAGGCCGGGGCCCACGCAGGGGTGGCTGTTGGTCCAGGCGTCGGGGCCGACAGGAAGTGGTCGCCGGTGCACAGGAGTTGGCTGGTGGGGCGGTCGATCTCGACCTGGCCGTACCATCCGCGCCCGCCCGGCTGGACGATCATCTTGCTGTTTTACCCGTCGTGCCGCATGCGGGCGTGATGGTCTTCGTGCTCGCCTTGTTCCACCCTTCCCGCGCGGACGGCATCGCGGACGAGCAGTGCCGCGCAGTCGGGGTACTGGCGGAGGCTGTCTTCGCGCTGTTCTGTCCGGCTGCCGGAGCCTTCTCACGTCGGACGGCGGAGCTGCCCGCTACGGGCCCTCGTCTGTCATGCTGAGCGTTGGTCCAGCTGGTGGCCGCTGAGGTCGAGGATCTCCTCGACGGGCCGGCGTGGTGTGGGGTGTCCGGGCGGGCCGAAGCCGAGCCGCATGACGAGTTGGACGTGGCCGGGGCCCTCGGCCGGATCGCGCAGCCGCCACCGCGTTTCTTGCCATTCGACCGCCTGGTGCAGGATGTTGGCGCGGACCCCGTGGGTTGTCGCCAGCAGCCAGACCCGTTCCATGGCCTGACCGGTGCGCAGCCAGTCGTTTGGGTGGTCACCGTGTGTCTTTATGACGGCGACCTGCGGTAGGGCCTCGAACCTCTCGGCCGACACGGCGGGGCGGGGCGGGTGGCCGGTGAAGCCGCGCATCGGCACCCGGGCGTCGAGGTCCAGCGGCCCGAGTGCCTCGAGCGGGATGCCGTCGGTGGCGGGCTCCTCCGGGCGCAGCCAGCTTCGGGTCTCGGCTTGCCGTGCGACGTCCTCGGCGATCCGCTGCTCGGCCTCGGTGGTGAGCGCCAGGACGCGGCGCGCGCCGTCCTCCTCCAGAACCTCCAGGGTCGTTCCCTCGTCGTCGGCGGCCTCGATCAGCTCGCCGATGACGGCTTCGGGGACGTCGCGGTTGGCGAACGGCTGGCGGCTGGAGTGGCGGTGGGCGATCGCGGCGTACAGATCCGGGATGTTCCCGCCACCGTCGGGGAGTGGTTCGGACAGATCGATGATCGCGGCCAGGTCCGGTTGGGGAGGATCGGGGCTCAGCCGGACGGTGGCCTGGCGTCCGAGGTGGTGGGCCGCGGTGCGGAGGTTGAACAGGGCCGCGCCGACGGAGATGAGCATGGCCCGGCCGTCCGGGTCCGCGACGGGTACCGCCCTTTCGGGGGTCGAGTACACCAGCATGCCGTGCAGGTTGGTGGTCGGGCGCAGCCGCCAGGGTTGGCTGTTGTGCACCGAGGGCGCGGCGCCGGCCGCGGTCGCGAGCAGTCGCAGTTCGGTGAGGGTGAGAGGGGACTCGGTCATCGTGGTCACTCCTTCGACCGGCAGGAGTCGCCGTTGCCCCGCTGTGTCAGCCTACTCGGTGCGTGGGCGGTTCGATGTGTCCGTCGCGCAGCGACGGGAGGACGGCTGGCGCTGGGATTCTGGTTATGTGATCGGCCGGGTGGCGGTCGTCCTTCGTGCCGTCCGGCCGATGTCTGGGCCGCTGGTGGCATCGGCCGTCCGGTCGGGAGGGACCACCGGTGAGGGTTGCTCGTTGGCTGAGTCGGTCAGTGCCGCGTGCGGTAGTAGTCACGCCAGACGAGGCGGTAGATCCTGGTCCAGCGGGGGATGGACCGGATGCCGGGGATGAACGGCACCAGGACCAGGGCGAGGCTGAGCACGGCCATGATGGCCCAGATTTCGGCGTCCGCGTTCTTCGAGGTCGTGAACGGGTCGATCTGGTACCAGAAGGTGTAGAGCCACAGCCAGGCCTGTCCGGGGTAGTCCCCGGTCTCGTTCATCATCCCCCATTGGCTTCCGGTCAGGTGCTGTTCGGCGGCCCGGTCCGACAGGTACGAGCCGTCGGCGAGGAAGAGCATCGGCTTGGTGAAGTCGGTCTGGTAGAAGCGACCCCGGCCCAGCAACTGGCCGTCGAGTGAGCCCGCCTGGGCAAGCGTCAGTAGATGGGCGGTCAGTACCGGCACCGGGCCGTAGTCGCCGGGGCCGACCTTGGCCGGATCGCCGTCCGGTGCCTTGCCCAGGGCGTCCGCGTAGGCCGAGCTCCAGGACTGCCGCTGGTCGGCGGAGGCGGCGTTCCACTCGGTGAGTGCGGCGGTGACCTCCGGCGGCTCCGCGGAGTGGCGCAGGGGTTGCAGTACGAAGTCCTCGGCCGGGTCGACGGGGATGCGGACGCCGGCTGCCCGCTGCAGGCTGACCGGGCCGATCTTCTGGCCGGCGCCCGGGGTGTGGTTGTAGGGCGGGCCGTACTGCGCGGAGGTGCTGGTGCCGGCGAGTTCGGCGACGGCCGTCGCGGTGAAGTCGTTCGGCGCCGCGGTGGACCAGGCGGCCAGGGTGATCGGTGTTTCGTCCGGGGAGGAGAACAGACCGGCCAGCCCCGCGCTGAGCAGGGCGGTGATCACCAACGCGATCGTGAACTCCTTGACCAGGTCGTAGCGGCGGACGGGGAAGGCGTCCGACCCGGGCGCCTGGGCGGGCTTCACCGCTCGACCTCGGGCGCGGTGGCGCCGATCGGCGGCACGATGCCGCGCATGCGGACCAGCAGGACGTGCCAGGCGGTCAGCAGCCCGATCGCGAGCGGGAGCAGGACGATGTGCCACATCAGCATCTGGCCGAAGTCGAGGACGTTGAACCAGGCGCCGATGCCGACCGCGTTGAGCGCGTCCTTGGCCTGCCCGGAGATCCACTGGGAGTCGAAGTTCTGCTGGACCAGGTAGCCGGTGAACGCGGTGCCGATCGAGACCAGGAAGGTGACCGCGCCGGTCGCCCAGGTCAGGGCCCGTCGGCCGCGCCAGGCGGCCATGAAGAACTTGCCCCACAGATGGATCACCATGACGGCCATGAACAGCTCCACGCTCCACAGGTGGACGCTGTTGACGTACCTGCCGACGCTGGAGGTGTGCCACCAGGCGGGGCCCATCAGCGCGAGCACACCGCCGGAGACCAGGACCACCACGAGCGCCGACACGGTGAGCACCCCGAAGACGTAGATCCACGACGCCATGTAGACCGGCTGGGTCTCGGGGAGGAGCTTCTCGGGCGGTAGCCTCCGCAGGGCGTACCGCCGGATCGCGCCGGTCCAGTTACTCGCCATCACGCCGCCCGTGCGGGGAAGGGCAGCAGCAGCGCGGCCACGAAGACCACCACCATCAGGCAGATGACTACCAGATTCGTCACCGAGATCTGGACCACGCCCCAGTGCACGTAGTGGCCCGGGTGGTTCAGGTCGACAGGCGCCGAGAGGACACTCGTCGTCGGTGCTGCTGTCATCGCCGCTTCCTTTCGACCACCGAACAGGATCTGGCGCCAGACTGACGCGGCGAGTGCGCGCCGGCACGTGCAGTGGTCCGAACGCGCGAGGATTGGCGCCACGCGTGGGACGTGGTCAAGCGAAGTCCGCGCCCGAGTTCCCCCAGGCCACAGTCGCGCGAGCCGGTGGCCGGTGGCCGGGGCCGACTCGGCGGAACGGGTCAGTGCGGGGGTGGCAGCAGCGGCTTCTGCGGAGAGGTGATTCGCGAGGGTTCCCTCAAACGCCGGCGACGGCCGCGGTGCACGCCATGGCGAGCCCACCACCGACGACCACGCGCAGTGCTGGACGCAAGACAGTGGTTCCGGCGGCGCGGGCGGCGAGTACGCCGGCCAGGGTGAGGCCGCAGAGGGTGACCTTTTCCCAGCGCGACCGGACCTGCCGCCCGGGAGGTGGTGGTGAGGTGGATCCCGCGCTTCTCTGCGACCGGCTCCCATGCCGTGATCCGGTCGGCGACGACCTCGTCCACTCGGACCGGCACCGGTTGCGGTAGGGCCTGCTCGGCCCGGGCCACCGCCAGGAGGCCGCCCATCTCGCCCGGCTCCCTGGTCGCCGACCACCGATTCGGTGGTCACCGCCATCGTGCCCACACGCCGGGGCCGGTCGCTTGGGCCGAACAGCCCCGACTCCACCCACACGTGTGTGGTGCACGATCAGGGCCCGCCCGGCCCGGTCGATGGGCCCGAAGGCCCCTGCCACGCCACACCGAGATCCACCACCTGCCTGACAGATCGCCAATCACCTGCAACTCGCCGACGCCGACCACGGCCGCCTGCACCCCGAACAGTTCGACGACCTGCGGTCCTGCCTCTACGGCCTCCTAGAGTGCTGCGCTTGCACTTCGCCCAGGAAGAGGAGAACTACTGCTCCCTCGCACGCTGGCCAAAGCGAGAGGTCGGGGGTGGTCGAGTCGACCACCCCCGACTTTTCGACCCCGTTCGGCTCCCGGCGGGGAGCCACCCGGAACGGGGGCGGTCACCGTTTGGTCAGCCGAGGCCTCTGCGGGCGGTCTGGAACGCCTGGGCGTGGCCGGCCTCGTCATTGGCGTTGTGCTGGAAGAGGGTGGCCGCGGCGGTGTCGCCGACGGCCTTGGCCTGTCGGGCGAAGGTCGGGTACATCGTCTGGGACTCGTAGGTCTCGCCGGTGATGGCCGTGGTCAGGTTCCGGCTCGTGGTGCCGACCGTTCCGGCCAGCACCGCCTCGCCGGAGAGGTGCTCCTGCAACTCCACGTTGGAAATTCCGGTGAACAGGCGTGCCAGAGCTGCGTTGCCGCTCTGCTGGGCGCGCTGGGCGTAGAGGCTGTACTTGGCGTGGGCCAGGGCCTCACCGTGCATGGCGGTGTCGAGGTTGGTCTTGGTCTGCGCCGAAGTGACCTTGGGCTGCCCGGCCGCCACCAAGACGGGGCTGACGGCCGGGGGCGCCGGGATGGCGCCCTTGCCGGCGCGGACCGAGGTGAGCGCGGCCCGGTATGCGGACAGGTGCGCTGTCTCGTCCTTGGCGATCTCGGCGAAGAGGTCGGCCGCGGCGGTGTCGCCGGCCGCCTTGGCCTGCCGGGCGAACGTCGGGTACATGGTGGTGGACTCGTATCCCTCGCCGCTCAGGGCGTCGGTCAGGTTCGCCTCGTTGCTGCCCACGAGGCCGCTCAGCGCGGCCTCCTCGGTGAAGTGCTCACCCAGCTCCACACCAGCGGTCTTCCGGAAGAGGTCGGCCACGGCCGAGCGGCCCTCGCGTTGGGCCTGGGCCGCGAAGAGGGTGTAGGAGGCGTTGGCGAACGCCTCGCCCTGCATGGACTTCGTGAGGTTGGTGCGTGTCTGCTGCTGGAGGGCCGGGATCGCGGTCCCGACAGCTGTAGCGGCGGACGCGGTGGCGGTTGCACACATCACGACACTCACAGCCAACGAACCGGTGACCAGAGCGCGTATCGGGTAGGCGGTCATCTCAACCTCCTCGGCGGACACCCGACCGGGTGCCCCGCCCATCACAGCAAGGCGCCCCGGATACCGCGATCCGGTATCACCCATCCAGGTGAATACGCGAAACGACGACCGCACCGACCCAACATCCGTCTCCTGGCCTTCTCATCAAACCGCGTGCAACGGCGACCGACTGATCTGAGGCGCCCGGTGCCCGGTCCGGTCGGCAGCGCGGTTCGCGTCGCGTCACGATGAGGGGGCGGACGGGACGGCCAGATCCGGCTCGGGCCTACCGTGTCCGGAGGTTCCGCTCCCGACCGGATCGCAACCACCGCTCAGCGGCGACCCAGGATCCTTGCCAGGAAGCCACCCTCCTTGCCCGTGCTCTTGTCGCAGGTGCAGCGGTCGGCCTTGCCAACCCCGGCCAGCACCTGGTCGACGTGCATGCCGCACCCCGCATAGGTGGCCTTGCCGCAGGTGCGGCAGACGGTACGTCGACACATCACATGACTCCTTGCGTCGTGGCCCTTGATGGGCAGCCGTTTCTTCAAATATACCCTGCGGGGTATTTTCGCGGGTCGTGACTGTCGGCTGTGCATGTCCTGCAGGCGCGACGCGTAGGTGAGCAGGCGGGAGCCGGGCCGCGCCGTGTCCGTGCGGCCGGGGTCTCCCGGGAAGCAGAGTGGAGGTCTTCGCCCGAGCCATCGGCGGAAGGACGGGAGGCGCTGAGCGGAAGTCAGCTTGTTGGCGGATGCCAGGGGTGCGGCCGACGTGACGGGTCGGGGACGGCTCATCCGCCCACATCCTCGGCGGCGTTTCGTCGCCTCAACCTGCTGCGAGCCGCCGGTGCGGAGTCGGCCGGACGGTCTGGATCAGCCAGGTGTCGGTGACCGTGCCGCTCGGCCAGTCCGACCGGACTCTGCAGAAGCGCGCCGACACGCCGATCCACCATGGCGAGGAGCCTCTGGCGGGCCACCTCGCCCACGCGCGTAGCCTCGTCGCCGAACGTCCCGGCCGAGGCCATCCTTTCGACGCTGGACGACTGGTGCTCGGCCGAGCCGCTGGCGTTGCTGGTGGACGACTTGCACCGGGCGGGCCCTGGTCACCCCGGCCGATATGAGCGATCGCGATGCCGCCGAGGAAGCGGTTTCCCGTCTGCCGCTGGTGCACCCGGAGATCACCATCGCCTGGCCGACTCGGAATGCCGACCGCCACCAGCCCGGCCACGCCCAGCGGTCAGCCGATCTCCCCTGCCCGGGGAAGAAGGACACGACCTGACCGGTCGACCGCTCCGTGGCGGTTGCCGAGAATGGGCGATGCAGATCAGGCCTTCTTGACGACGCTGGACTTGAGCTGCATGGCGCCGAAGCCCTCGATGCGGCAGTCGATGTCATGGCCGTCGACGCCGTCGACCAGGCGGATGTTGCGGACCTTGGTGCCCGCCTTGATGCCCGAGGCGCTGCCCTTGACCTTGAGGGCCTTGATGACGGTCACGGTGTCGCCGTCGCTCAGCACGTTGCCGACCGCGTCCTTGACCACGCGCTCGCTGACCCCGGGGGAAGCGGCCCCGCCGGCGTCGGTGGGCACCCACTCGTGGCCGCACTCCGGGCAGACCATGAGGGCGTTCATCTCATAGGTGTACTCGCTGGCGCACTGCGGGCACGGGGGGAGGTTGTCGCTCATGTGTTCAGGATATCCAGGTCGTCTGAGGGATGTTTTCCGTGGTCAGCGGGCGTGAAGGCCCGCGATGTCGCAGTCTCGGTCGGCCAGTTCAGTGTCGATTGCCGAGGGCGAAGAGCAGGATGACGAAGCCGGCGAACAGGTGGGTGCCGAGGATGTAGACCGAGGCGCGGATGAGCATGGCCTTGCGGCGGCTCCTCTCGTCACTGGTGCTGTCACTCATCGAGGCTCCTGGCCGATTGCGGAGGGGCGGTCCTCCCGGGGCTGGGGGCGGATGTGCAGGCGTCGGCCGGTGGTGGCGGCCTCGGTGAGGAGGGCTTGGAGGGCGGGCAGATCGACGGTCTGCCGGGAGGCGGGGGCGCCGTGATCGTCATAGGGGGTAATGGTGAAACGCAAGGGCGGCCTCATTCCGGGGTCGGGGCGGGCGGTGTGAGCGGGAGGTGGACGAGGATGGTCTTGCCACCGTTGGGGTCGGGTGGATCGTCAGTTCGCCGTCGAGGTGGCGGGCGACGGCGAGGACGGTGGTGCTGCCCGCGAGCGTTCTGGGTCGTACGCCCCAGCCGGTGAGGACGGTCGCCGTGATCCGGCGGGCCACACAGGCTCATCCGGTAACGCCGGGTATGGTCGGCGGGCCGGGCCGGCGGAGGAGGGCTCGCGCTGCCTGCGATCCCGCCAGCGCCGGATCACCGTGGCCTCTCGGCGGTTTCGGCCACTCGGGAGGCTCCGGTGGTGGTCAGGTTTTGATCGGAGGGGACGGCCTGGCCGTGGAGGTGAGTGCGGGCGTAGCTGATGGCGTCGGGGGTGGTGGCGAATACGTGGCCGTCGGCGTGCAGCTTGTCGAGTGTGCCGAGGGCGTCGAGGGGGCGGTGGTGTTCGTCGCGGATGCCGGACATGAGGACGAGAGTGCCCCGGCGCTGGAGTTTGGTGACGGCGTCACCGAGGACAGTCGCGCCGCTGGCGTCGATCGCGCTGACCCGGGACATCCGCAGGATGACGACCTTGACCATGGCGCTCTCGGTGAGTTCGAGCAGGAAGCGGTGCGCGGCGGCGAAGAGCAGCGGGCCGTCGATCCGGTAGGCGACGATGTGCTCGTCGAGCAGCGCCTGCTCCTCGTTGTGGTGGTCGTCCGAAGGGGGCACCTCCCGGCCGGAGGCTGGGGGAAGGTCGCCGTGCAGCGGGACCTGCTCGACCCGCGCTGCCTTCGCGACTGCGGCGAGGGCGAGCACGCCGGATACCAGCAGGCCGACGACGACTGCGGTGACCAGGTCGAAGGCGAGCGTGGCGGCGGCGGTGAGGAGCAGGACGGCCGCCTCGCCGCGCCCGGTGCGGGCGATTGCGCGCAGCGAGCCGACCTCCACCATCCGCACGGCGGTGGCGATCAGCACGCCGGCCAGGGCGGCCAGCGGAATCCCGGCGACCAGGGGCGCGACGGCGAAGACGATCACGGCCAGGGCGGCGGCGTGGACGAGAGCGGCGAGTCGGGACACGGCGCCGGAACGGACGTTGACGGCGGTACGGGCGATCGCGCCGGTGGCGGCGACACCGCCGAACAACGGGGCAGCCAGGTTGGCCAAGCCCTGGCCGAACAGTTCGCGGTCGCTGTCGTGGCGCTCGGACACGCTCATCGCGTCCGCGGCGGTTGCCGACATCAGCGACTCCAACGCGGCCAGCGCGGCGACCGTGAAGGCGGAGGGCAGCAGAGCGGGGACGGCGGAGAGGTCGAGGAAGCCGAGCGAGGGCGCCGGCAGCCCGGCGGGCAGGTAGCCGATGGTGGCGACCGGCAGGTCGGCGAGGTTGGTGACGACGGTCGCGGCGACGACAGCGATCAGCGAGAACGGCAACGAGGGGCACAGCCGTACGCCGATGAGCATCACGACGGCCACCGCGAGGGCCACACCGAGCGCCGCCCAGTGCGGTGCGGCGGCGTACTCGCGCACTGCCCTGGCCGCGACGACGGCCGGGTTGCCGCCCTCGGGCTTCCTGACACCGAGCGCGCCCGGGACCTGCTGAAGGGCGATGACACCGGCGATGCCGACCGTGAAACCCTCCACCACCGGCACGGGGACGTAGGCCATCCAGCGGCCGGCCCGGGCCAGGGCGAGGGCTATGAGGATGATCCCGGCGAGCAGACCGACAGTGAGCACGCCGTCGGTGCCGTAGCGGGCGACGATGGGGACCAGGACGACGGTCATGGCGCCGGTCGGCCCGGACACCTGGAGGTTGGAGCCGCCGAAGACCGCGGCGAGCGCCCCGGCGACGACGGCGGTGGCCAGGCCCGCCTCTGCGCCGGCGCCGGAGGAGATGCCGAAACCGAGGGCCAGCGGAAGTGCGACGATCGCCACCGTCAGGCCGGCCAGCAGGTCCTTGCGGGGTGAGCGACCCATCGTGGCGAGGATCCGTTGGGTGGGGAGGACAGAACGCATGCGGTCGAGAACAGCATGGGCGGGGCTCACGCGGTGACCTCAGGGGTCGTGGTTCCGGCGAGCTCGTGCAGCAGCTGGTTCTGGCCGGTGATCACGTCACTGAGGATTCGGCGGGCCGCGCGCAGCAGCTCGGCGACGTCCGGGGTGGAGAGCGCGTAGAGCACGGTGTTGCCGTCGCGGGTGGCGGTGACCAGGTTGGTGCGGCGCAGGACGGCGAGCTGCTGGGAGAGGCTGGAAGCCTCGATGTCGAGGGCGGCGAGCAGGTCGCGCACCAGCAGCGGGCCGTCCTGGAGGAGTTCGAGGACCCGGATGCGGGCCGGGTGGCCGAGGGTGCGGAAGAACTCCGCCTTCGCCTGGTACAGCGGGACGGCCATGTCTCAGCTCTCTCCTTGCTCTTCCCCGGCGGTGTGCGGGATGTCGATGCCGTGGCCGGCCGCGAGCGGCAGCAGCGCCGCTACGCGCCCGGCATAGGCCGGGTGCTGTCGTCCCTGCTGACTCGGGCTTGCCGCAGGGCCTGGCGGGTCTGGGCCAGTTGCTCGCGCTACTCCTCGTCGAACAGCGCGCTCACGACCGCCCTCCCAGGTGGCCGACAGGTGCCACGCACCGTACGCCGATCCAACAGCACGCCAGCATGTATGAATATGAAGAATTTTTCAAATCGCTGGTTTTGCATGTGATGAATTCGGACAGTAGTGATCTCTTGTGATCAGTAGCGGTCATCGCGCCGGGGGCCCGGTGGGCACTGCCCACGCTCAGTGCCGGTCGCTCCGCAGGGCCGATTTCGAGGTGGAACGGTCGGAAGGGCTTCTGCATGGCAGGGATCGACGGCGCGCTGAAGGACGCGATGGTGATCGACGGGGCGCTGGGCGCGGCCCAGGTCGACTCCGCGGCGCGATGGTGCTGGCCACGCCTGGCGACGTCGCGGGGCAGGACCTGCAACTCGCCGCGGCCGGTGCCACCGACGTCGTGCGGCGATAGCGGGTGTGGTCCCTCAAACTGGTGGCCAGGCGCCGCTGTTCGCGGCGGACCGTGCCGTCCTGGTAGGTCACGGTGACCCACGGACAAGCAGACCGTGAGTCGGGTCCTGGCCGAATCGGACGATCCGCCGTTCCCAGACAACGAGGACGAGACACAACTCGCCTTCGACATCCTGGTCGCCAGGTCCGGGAGCGGCCGGCACGCCAACGACTACGCGCACCGTGTAGAAGAAGCCGCGCGAGATGCCCACGCGTACGTCCAGAGCCGCGTTCCTCCCGAGTGGGCGATAGAACAGGAGGCATAGACCCCGGCTTCGGCAGGCAGGGATTGCCGTTGACCGCGGAGTCCTGCGGTGTGAGACCCTACGGTCGGGAGTCGCAGGGGACGTCGCAGGCAGAAGCAATGGGGGCGAAATGGGATCTAGCGGGCCTGTGGGGGCGGGGCTGGCTCCGGTGGAGACCGCTGGTCACCTCTTGGAGAAGATCCGGCAGGGCAACGTGTACGCCCAAGGAAAGAAGAAGCGTTTCCGCCTGGCCTCCTCGGCGTTGAAGGTGCTGACGCTCTCGCTGTCCGCCGCCTCAACGATCATCCTCGGCTTGCAGAGCCTGAACTTCTGGGCTGGCTTGGCCTTCGCCCTCGTGGCACTGGTTACCCTGCTGGGAGCCGTTGAGTCGTTCTTCAACTGGAGATCGCGCTGGGTGTTGATGGAGGAGACGCAGTATCGGTTCCAGCGTCTCGCTGATGACCTCGAGTACCTCATCGCCTCAACTCCCGCCGCTGATCTCAGCTACGATCGGCTCCAGCCCCTCTTCGATGAATACCAGAGTGTATGGGCGCACCTGAGCGAGGGCTGGCTGCAGGAGCGCCGCGCGCTCAACTCCTCCTCCGGGGGCCAATGAGCCTTCGCCGTCAGCCCGGGTGGATCGGCGCTCAGCGCTCCGGCGGTGGCAGCCAGGCCACCGCCGCCCGGGCCGTCGGCAAGGTGCCCGCGCCGCCATGGTCCATCGAAGACCTCGCGCGGGCGTCCCTCCTGGGAGAGCATGCCTTCATGGACACCGAGACCGTCGTACGCACCCGCCGCGCCCTGCACGCGGTGGCCGAGCTGGTCCTGGCCGGGCCGCAGTACCGGGCCAGCGGCACGATCCGGCTGCGCGCCTGCGCGGGCGGCTTCGCCACCAGCGTCGAGCCGCAGCTGCGGGTGATCGGTGCGGAACTGGTCGCGCCCGGGCAGGTGCTGTCCCTCGAATGGACCACCTGCACCGCGCTCGGCGCGGCACTCGGGCTCACGGTCGGTGCTCCCGCCGGGCTGTACCAGGACGGGCCGGGTATCGCCGCCGACGACGCGGTTGAGGCGGATCCGTCCGCCGCCCGCCGGCTCGCGCACTGCTTCGCGCTCGGCGACGCCGCGCTGCGCGGGCTGTTCCCGGGCGCGGAGCCGGTCATCTGGCCCGAGCACTTCGACATCGGGGTGACCGTCGGCGAAGTGAACTACGGCGTCTCACCCGGCGACGCGTTCCGGCCGGAGCCGTACGCGTACGTCGGCCCGCACACCTTTCGGCAGGGCGAGTTCTGGAACGCGCCGTTCGGAGCCGCCCGGACGATCCGTGAACTCGGTGGTGCCATCGGCGTCATGGCCTTCCTGGAGCAGGGCCACCGACTGGCCGTCGGCAACTGACGGACCCGAAGGGCGCCAAGCCGTCCGGGACTTCGGGTGGACGGCCTTCGCAGGGGCCGCGGCGCCCACTCCCACGGTGACGTCGCTGCCGGCCACGGCCACCGCTCCGTCCTCGTTCACCTGGATGGTGGCCTTCTCCGCGGCCTCGTTGAGCGGATCCGGAGCTCCAGCTGGAGGAGGGGGTCGCTGGCCGGAACGCGGCTCCCGGCAGTAGTCCGCTGTCCACACCGGCGAGAGCGGCGAAGTCGTCGTCGCCCTGCTGGTCGTAGCGTCCACAGCCTCCAACTCGCCTGGCAAGCCGATGAGATGACGTCGGCTCCGGGTCGGTGCGAGTTGGATGTACGCACTTCGTCTGCGCCTGTTGCCGGGGCGGGCATCCGCGACGGGTGCGGCGGGAAACACGCCGTGCCCGTACGGGCCTGCGTGTCATGAGCCCGAACTTGTCTGATCAAGTTCGACTGGCATTCTTCCGCCGGACAGCACCGGCCGGTACCTATGTCCCGTCCATGGCGCACAGCCATGGCGATCACCCCCACCAACGGGACGAGGTATCCCTATGCGACTGCGCTCGAGCTTCCTCGGCGGGCTGCTCGCCGCCCTACCCCTCCTTGGCGCGCTGGTCGTCGCCGCCCCTGTCCCCGCCCACGCGGCAGGGAGCAGCGGCAACCTGATCGTCAACGGTGACGCGGAGGCTGGCGGCTACTGCACCAACGACTGGAGCGCGGCCACCACCGTCCCCGGTTGGACGGTCCAGGCCGGCGGCGTCAACGTCATGTGCTACACGGCCGGTTCCTTCGGCCAGCCGAACGACGGCAACACGCCCGGAAAGGCCTTCTTCGGCCCCGGCAACTTCGGGGACGGCTCGATGGCGCAGACCGTCGACGTCTCCTCGGCCGCCACGGCGATCGACGGCGGCGGAGTGCACTACAACCTCGCGGGTTGGCTGGGCGGTTGGACGACCTACGGCGGTTACGCCGCCGTCAGCCTGCACTTCCAGGACGCGAACGGTCACCCGATCGGTGCGACCGCCAAGCTGCCGACCGTCTCCGCGACCGACCGCGGCCTGTCCACCAAGTTCCTCTCCCGCAGCGCCACCGGCTCCGTCCCGGCCGGGACGAGGTCGATCCAGGCCGAGGTGCAGTTCCTGTCCACCTCCAGCGAGACCGGCTACCTGGACGACCTCTCCCTCACCCTCGACACCCCGGTCACCGCACCGGCACCGGTGGCCCCGCCCGCGTCCAGCGTGCCGGGCTACGACCACGTGTTCACGGTCATGATGGAGAACACCGACTACTCCCAGATCATGAACGACCCGGCGGACACGCCGTACATGCACAGCCTGATGTCCCAGGGCGCCACCCTCACCGACGCCCACGGCGTCTACCACCCGAGCGACGAGAACTACCTCGCCATCGCGGGCGGCGACACCTACACCAAGGGCGCGACCTACTGGCCCAACATCAACTCCCCGCAGCGCAACCTCGGTGACACGATCGAGGAGGCCGGCAAGAGCTGGAAGGCCTACGAGCAGGGCATGGGCACGCCCTGCAACACCACCACCCAGTACGACGCCAAGTACGAGCCGGACGACGCGCCGTTCATCAACTACACGGACATCGGCGGCAATGCGGCCCGCTGTGCGGCGCACCTGTTCGACACCTCGCAGCTGACCACCGACCTGCGGTCGGCGGCCACCACCCCGAACTTCTCCTGGATCGCCGCTGACGACTACTACGACGGCGAGGCGTCCGGCAACGGAAACGCCACCAGCCTTCAGGTGCAGGACGGTTGGCTGAAGCAGACCCTCGCCCCCGTGCTGTCCTCGCCCGCGTGGACCCAGGAGCGCTCGCTGCTCATCCTGACCTGGGACGAGAGCGAGAACGAGGGGTACAACCACGTCGCCACCCTCGTCCTCGGCTCGCAGGGCACCGTCCCGGCCGGGACCAGCAGCCCGCTGCACTACGACCACTACAGCATCGGCCGTACCATCGAGTCGGCTCTCGGCCTGCCCGGGCTGACCGCCAACGACACCTACGCGACGCCGCTGGGCGCTGCCTTCGCACCGTCCACGGCGACCACGGCGATGCTGGCCGGCGACCTGAACGCGGTGGCGAACGGCGGTAATGTCACCTTCCGTTACGCCGTGCCGAACGCCTCGCAGGTCAGCACGAAGAACTGGGTCGGCATCTACCCGGCGGGCGTGACCCCGGGCTCGCAGTCCTCGCTGGCCTGGGCCTACGCGCCGAACCAGAGCGGCACGGTCACTCTGACCACGAGCAAGCTGAACGGCGCGGGCAGGTACGACGTGTACTACCTGGCCAACGACGGCTACTCGGTGCTGGCCGGACCGTTCTCACTGACCGTCGGCTGACGCCTCCCGACGCCGCTCGCCCGGCAGGGGTCGCAGGTTCGAACCCTGTCGTCCCGACGTGAGTCGGAAAGGCCGCTGGCCGGGAGAAATCCCAGGTCAGCGGCCTTTTGCATGACGCCCCGGCAGTGAAACGGCGGACCTGTGAGCACCCACTGAACGACGTTGCTGGGGGTTGGATGGGGACCATCCCTGAACGCCCGGGGCCCGTGCGCCTGATCCCGGAAACCATCGGCCCGCCGGCCCGCCTTCTGGCACCGCCCCAGCTGATCGACGCACTGCACTGATCCTGGACGCAGGCCCGTTCTCGTGGTGCGGTCGTGGCCGTCGACGGCTCGACGGCTCGACGGCTCGTCGGGCGGCGAGGGCGACGAAGTGCGCGTAGCCGTCCGCGGTGGTGGAGGGCGTGCGGCGGGACGGGCTTGACGCGAAATGGAGGCGGCGAGATCGTGAACAGGGTCTGTCATGTCACATGTGCCATGACAGAGGCGGGAGTGGTGAGCCAAGCGCGCCATCGGGAGGGCGTGACCGGCTCCCCGGGCAAGGGAGGGGGCACCCTGTGGAGTTGGAGCTTCGGCATCTTCGGGTGTTGTGCACGATCGCCGACACCGGCAGCGTGGGTCGGGCTGCCGTGGCGCTCGGGGCCTCGCAGCCCGCCACCAGTACCCAGCTGCGCCGGATCGAGCGGCATCTCGGCGCGCCGCTGTTCGAGCGAACGGCCTCCGGTGTGGCGCCGACCGGCTTCGGTACCGAGGTGCTGGCGGCCGCGCGCGAGGTGCTGGCGCGGGCCGACTGCCTCGGTCGCCGATCGGCCGAGGAGGCCGCGCAGAGCCGCCGGGAGCTGCGGCTGGCGGCCACCAACTCGCCGATCCTGCCCGGTCTGCTGTCCCGGGCCAGAGCGCAGATGCCCGACCTGCTGTTCACGGTGAGCAGCGTCTACCGCTCCTCGGAGATCGTCGAGCTCCTGGAACAGGACAGCCTGGACGTCGCCATCGCCGTCGACTACCCGGGCATGGAGCTGCGGCACTCC
Source organism: Kitasatospora cystarginea (assembly GCF_039533515.1). Classification (NCBI taxonomy): domain Bacteria; kingdom Bacillati; phylum Actinomycetota; class Actinomycetes; order Kitasatosporales; family Streptomycetaceae; genus Kitasatospora; species Kitasatospora cystarginea. Next base: position 115,860 of record NZ_BAAATR010000010.1, read on the forward strand.
GAAACGGTCGCGCACCGGGGCATCGTCACCGAACCGAGCTTCGTGGCCCTGGCCGCCGGTCACCGGCTCCGACACCGCACCGAGATCGCGCTGGCCGACCTGGCCGAGGAGGCCTGGTTCCTGACCCCCGATGACGGCGCCGGCTGGCCCGGGGTCTTCCTCACGGCGTGCGCCTCGGCCGGCTTCGCCCCGGCGACGGTGCACGAGTTCCTCGGCGACCGGCTGGAGCTCCAGGACATGATCGCCGACGGCCTCGGCGTCTCCGTCGTCCAGGCGACCACCCGGCCGCTGGCGGACGTGGTCGTCAAACCCCTGATGGGCACGCCGCTCTGGGCCCGCTACCTGCTCGCCTGGCGGCCCGCGGCGATGACCGGGACGGTGGTCGAGGCCCTGTTCGGCGCCGCGACCGCGGCCTACCGGGAACTGATCGCCGGCTCGCCGCACTTCCAGGCCTGGGCCTCGAGAACCTACCGCGCGCCGCGCCCGTGACCACTTGCTCGTCACCACCGCGCCCGTGACCACTTGCTCGTCACCACCGCGCCCGTGACCACCGCGCCCGGGGTCGTGGGCACGCCCGCCAACTCGCCGTGCGGGCCGGTGTTATGGCGGATCCGCGCATTCTGATATCCCCTTCACGCATTGTCCGCTCCGGCAGCCCGGTGACAGGATTTCGTCAACCCTCACCCCCTCACCCCCTGCCTGACGCTCAATGAGCTTCCCCCACCCAGGAAATGGACCATCAGTGCGTTTACGAATACCCATGTCCAGGTTGGTGGCCGGCGTCGTCGCCGGCTGCGCGTCCGCTGTCGGCCTGCTGCCGGCACCCGCCCTCGCCGCGTCCGCCCCGGCCCCCGCCAAGCCGGCTGCCGCGGTGTCAGCCGCCCTCCCGAAGCCGCTTGGCGCCACCATCCCGGGCGGCTCGGAGGACTTCGCCCCGGTCGCCACCCCGCTCCCGCCGGCCCTGCTCGGCCAGGCGGTGATGGGGCATCCGTCCGGTACCGCCGTGCAGACGGCCCAGGGCGCGCCTGCGGCCAAGCCGGCCGCGGCCAGGCCGACCGCCCTTGCCGCCCCGCGGGCGCAGAGCTGCACCCCGGCCGACTTCGGCAGCCGGTCCGGCGACGCGCTGGTCTCGTACGTGGAGTCCTCGACCACCGACTGCGTCAACACCCTCTTCAACGTCACCGGCACCAGCGCGGGCAGCATCTTCCGGGAACCGCAGATGCTCAGCGTCGCCGACGCCTTCCGGAAACTGGCGACGGGCTACGGCGGTGACGACTCCGCCGGCATCTGGCAGTCGGTGCTGTTCCTCCGTGCCGGGTACTTCGTCCAGTCCAACAACGCGTCCTCCGTGGGCGGTTACGACGCGAAGCTGTCGGCGGCGAGCAAGGCCGGACTGGACGCCTTCTTCGCCAACCCGCACGCGGCGGACGTCACCGCGAGCAACGGCGACGTGCTGTACGACGTGCTGGTGCTCACCGACAGCGCGAACCTGCAGGGCGACTACCTCAACGTCTACAAGCAGGAGCTGAACGGCTACAACAGCTCCTACGACGCGATCCCCAGCATGGTGAACGCGGTCAACGCGGTGCTCCTCGCGCCGCTGTGGCGCGCCAACTGGAACCCGGACTTCGTCGCCGCCGTCACCGCCGACCCGAGCATCCTCGACACCCTGAGCACCTTCGCGATCAACAACAAGGGACTGTTGAACGGCGCGAACGCCTTCCTCGACGTCAACGCGGGCAACGACCTCGCCCGGATGACCGGTGACGGCCCCGCGGTCGAGGCCGTCGCGAAGCCGCTGGTGAAGTCGGTGCTCGGTGCCTCCGCGATCACCGGCCCGACCGGCCCGCTGTGGGTGCACACCGCCTACCAGGCCAACGCCTTCGACGGCTCGCAGTGCTCGTACTACGGCGTCTGCGACCTGCCCGCGCAGCTGACCGCGGCGGTGCTGCGGGACACGTACGCGTGCGCGCCGAACCGCACCATCGTGGCGGAGTCGCTCTCGGCGTCCGACCTGGCCGCGGTCTGCTCCAGCCTGCAGGGCGAGGACCCGTTCTTCCACAACCTGGTCAAGGACGACGGCCCGGTTCCGGGCCAGTACGACCAGACCATCACGCTCGCGGTCTTCGCGAACAAGGCCGACTACACCACGTACTCCTGGGCCATCTACGGCAACTCGACCGACAACGGCGGCGAGACGCTGATGGACCCGACCGACCCGAACAACCAGGCCGTCTCGGTGATGTACCAGAAGTCGTGGAACGACGGCTTCGTCGCCAACGTGTGGAACCTCAACCACGAGTACACGCACTACCTGGACGGTCGCTACGACATGAAGGGCACGTTCGGCACCGAGATCTCCGTGCCGGACGTCTGGTGGATCGAGGGCGTCGCCGAGTACGAGTCCTACGCCTACCGCGGCACCACCGACACCCAGGCGATGCAGGAGGCGGCGAAGCACACCTACAAGCTCAGCACGATCTTCCAGAACACGTACGACAACTCGGACTCGACCCGGGTCTACCCGTGGGGCTACCTCGCGGTCCGGTACATGTTCGAGAAGCACCCGACCGACGTCCACACCATGCTCGGCCACTTCCGCACCGGTGACTACCAGGGCGGCTACGCGGTCTACAACAGCCTCGGCACCGCCTACGACGCCGACTTCGACAGCTGGCTCACGAGCTGTGCGGCGGGTGCCTGCTACGCCCCCGGCCCGACGGCGCTGTTCGGCCAGTCGGTCAACGGCAGCACGGTCAGCCTGACCGACCAGTCCGTCGAGACCGGCAGCGGCAGTCTCACCTCGTGGTCCTGGACCTTCGGCGACGGCACCTCGTCGACCGAGCGGAACCCGAGCCACACCTACGCGGCGGCCGGCACCTACACCGTCGCGCTGACCGTCACCGACAGCTCGGGCAGGACCGCCAGCACACCCGCCTCGGTCACCGTCACCAGCGGCGGCGGCACCGTCCTGCCGACCTGCACGGACCCCCGCACGGACGCGATGGGCCAGAACTGCTCGCGCGCCGACCGGGCGGAGCGCGCCGGGAACCTGGACTACCTGTACATCTACCTGCCGGCCGGCACCACGGCCCTGAAGGTCTCCACCGCCGGCGGCTCCGGCACCGCCTATCTGTACTACGACCCGAACACCTGGGCCTCGCCGGAGTCGTACACGGCCTCGTCCACCAACCCGGGCACCACCCAGAGCCTCACCGTCACCAACACGACGGCCGGCTACCGGTACCTCAGCCTCTACGCCGACACCGACTTCAGCGGCGTCACCGTCAGCACGGAGTACTGACCGACCGAGCCCCGAGCAGGGCAGTCACGCATGGAGCACCGTTCGCCATGCGTGACTGCCCTGCGGCCTGCCCGGGGACCGGTGGCGGTGGGGGCCGGAACCGCGGCAGTACGGGAGGAACAGCCGCCGGCCCCGGGTCGGCCCGCGGGGAAATTCCGGCCGGGGCGGAGGAGGATCTTGCTGGAGGCGTATACGGCACGCTACGCCGCCGGCGGGCGACAGGCGGCGCAGTCGGCCTGAGGTGAGGAGGACGGCCGTGATCGTCGACTGCGCGTACTACCGCGACGGGCGCCGGCAGCACGAGGGCGCGGTGTCACTGGAAGAGGCCGCCGCGCGCCGCGCACAGGGCGGCTTCGTATGGCTCGGCATGTTCGAACCGGGCCCCGACGAACTGGCCAGGGTGCGTGAGACCTTCGGACTGCACGAACTCGCCGTCGAGGACGCCCAGGCCTTTCATCTGAGGCCGAAGGCCGAGCAGTACGAGGACGGCACGGAGCTGATCATCCTGCGCACCGCGCGCTACGACGACGAGCGTGAGGAGGTCGACACCGGCGAGATCAGCATCTTCCTCGGCGAACAGTTCGTGATCACAGTCCGCCAGGGCATCGCCAGCGAGCTGGCCAGCGCCCGCAGCCGACTCGAACGCCGCCCCGAGCTACTGCGGACCGGAACCGCCTCGACGCTCTGGGCGATCCTCGACCAGGTGGTCGACAGCTACGCGCCCGTCGTCTCGGAGCTCGAACGCGACATCGAACAGATCGAGGCCACGGTCTTCTCCGGGGCGGTGGCCCCGACCGAACGCATCTACTTCCTCCGCCGTGAGGCCACCGACTTCTACCGCGCCGTGCACCCGCTGCTCGCCGTGCTCAACCGGCGGCTGCAGCCCGGCAAGTCACCGACCGAACTACTGCCGTACTTCCGCGACGTGCACGACCACCTGCTGCTGGTCAACGAGGAGGTCGCCGCCCAGCGTGACCTGCTGGCCACCGTTCTGGAGGCGAACATCGCGGTGATCTCCGTCGAGCAGAACAAGATCAACCTTCGGCAGAGCGACACGATGGAGCGGCTCACGATCCTCGCGACCGTATTCCTCCCGCTGTCCTTCGTGGTCGGTTTCTTCGGGCAGAACTTCGGGTGGCTGATCGGGCACATCGCCGGCTTCACGGCGTTCCTCGTCCTCACCGTCAGCGGCCTGCTGGCGCCGTGCGTGGTCCTTTACGTCTGGCTGCGCCGGCGCCGCCGCCAGCCCGGACCCGGGATGCCGGAGGTGCGCACCGCCGTCCCGCACGCGCCGGCAGGCTCGACGAAATGATCTTCGCCCGCTGTGGACGGCCACGCCGCGAGAACGTCGGCCGGTGTGGCACGATGCAGGGGACTGGTCGAAACCGGCGGCCCGCAGACAGTCGTGAGGTAGGAGGGACGAGTGTCGTCCAGGGGTGCTGAGCTGACGTTCCGCCCGGCCGTGGCGGCGGACGTGCCCGCGCTGGTCGCGCTGGTCGAGTCCGCGTACCGGGGCGAGGCCAGCCGGGCCGGGTGGACCACCGAGGCCGATCTGCTGGACGGCCGCCGCACCGACGCTGCGGGCGTCACCGAGGCGATCGAGCACCCGCACGGCCTGGTCCTGGTCGCCGAACGGGACGGCGAGCTGCTGGCCTGCTGCCAGCTCGAACGGCGCGGCCACATCGCGTACTTCGGTATGTTCTCGGTCCGTCCGGAGCGCCAGGGCGGCGGACTCGGCCGGGCCGTGCTCGCACATGCCGAGCGCGTCGCACGTGAGCAGTGGGGCGCCGCCGAGCTTGAGATGACGGTGATCGAGCAGCGGGCCGAGCTGATCGCCTGGTACGAGCGCAGGGGCTACCGTCGCAGCGGCGTCCACCTGCCGTTCCCCTACGGCGACGAGCGCTTCGGGGTACCGCGCCGGCCGGACCTGCGCTTCGAGCGGCTGGTCAAGGATCTCTGAGCGGGTGTTGACGGCCGGGGCGCCGATGGCCGGCCTGCGATAACGGTTCGCCCGGCCGGGCCCGCCTGCGGCAGAGTGCTGCCGTGAGCGACGGTACCGGGAGGGGCGAGCAGTGACGGCGGCTGGGATCGAGACGACGGACCGGGGGCTGGACGCCGACGGGTACATCGCCCGGGAGGGCGCGCTGAGCCGGGTGCCGGACGCCTTCGCGCCGGTGGTGGAGGCGGCCCGTACCCGGATCGCCGACAGCTTCGGCCCGTCGCTGCTGCACAGCGCCTACCTGTACGGCAGCATCCCGCGCGGCACCGCCGTTCCCGGCGTCTGTGACCTCGACCTGCTGCTGGCGCTGCGCCGGGAGCCGACCGCCGACGACCGGGCGGCGGCCGCGGACGTCCTGGCGGCGCTCGACGCGGAGTTCCCGCAGATCATGGGTGGCGGAGTGCTGCTGTTCAGCGAGCCTGTCCTGCTGAGCGAACTCGAACGGTACGACCTCGGCTGGTTCCTCGCCTGCCTGTGCACCCCGCTGCTCGGCGAGGACCTGGCCGCCCGGCTGCCCCGCTACCGGCCGTCCTCGCTGCTGGCCCGGGAGACCAACGGTGACCTGGCAGCGGCGATCCCGCGCTGGCGTGAGCGGCTGGCGGAGGCGGTGGCGGCGGAGGGCTCCGAGGACGAGCTCAGGGCACTCGGCCGCAGCGTCTCGCGTCGCCTGGTCCGTACCGGATTCACGCTGGTGATGCCCCGCTGGGGCGGGTGGACCAGCGACCTCACCGCCTCCGTCGAGATCTTCGCGCGCTACTACCCCGAGCGGGCCGAGCGGATGCGTACCGCCCTGACGGTCGCCCGGACGCGGAGCGGCGACGCGGCGCTGCTCACGATGCTGGTCGAGGAGCTGGCGCCGTGGCTGGCCGCCGAGTACACCGCCGTCCACGGGGAGAAGGCGCCGCGCGGGTAGGCCGTGGCCTCCGGCCGGTGCCCCGCTGGGACGTGCGGGGCGGTGCACTACCGGGACGCGGTGCCGCGGTAGGGCCGGCCGGTGGCCGGGAGCGGGTGCTCGCTCAGTTGCCGTAGAGGCCGCGGCAGATCCTGGCCTGTTCCGAACCCGGCGCCCACTGGCCGAGCCGCTCGGCCTCGGCGCACACCCTGAGCGAGGGGAACAGGCCGGTCGGGGCGGTCGGCGGCGATCCGGCGTGGGAGTCGTGGCGGTGCGGGGCGGCGGGTCTGGGCCGGCTGTGTTGACGAGGCGTCCGCGGCTGTTCGGGCTGAGCGTCGGAGTGGTCCTCCGCCGTCGCGACGTCGGCCGACGGGCTCTCGACCGGGGCCGCCGACGGTGTGGGCGAGGCCGAGTCGGATGGCGAGGCCGAGGGGCTCGCGGAGCTCGTGCGAGGAGCGGCCGAGCGGAGGACCGAGGTTCCTTCGAGGGACGGACTGCCGGACACCGGTGCGGTGACCAGCGCGTCGGTGTGTCCGCCGGACGGCCCGCAGGTGGCCAGCAGACCGCCCAGCAGCGCGCACCCGGCCAGGCCGCCCGCCACCATCACCGCCCGGCGGGCCCGGCGACCCGGGGGCGGCGGGAAGGTGACCGGCGGCTCCCACGGGGCCGACGGCGGTGCCAGTGTTACGGCCAGTGGGGGCGGTGTCGGTGGTGCGGCTGGTGTGGGCGGGGCCTCCGGTGGGGGCGGTGTCGCCGATGTCGGTGGTGCGGCTGGTGGGGGCGGTGTAGCCGGTGCTGGTGGTGCGGCCGGTGTGGGCGGAGCCTCCGGTGTGGGCGGGGCGTCCGGGGGCGGCTGCTCCCACTCGTACGTCCACGGTGGCTGCCACTTCTCTTCCACACGTCCTCCCGCGCGTTCGTGCCCGCACCGAGCGGCGGGCCGCCGTGTTCAACGAGCCAGGGACGCAGGGCGGAACGCCCGTTTGGGAAGAGCTTGGAGCCGGTGTCCGGCCCGTGGAGTGCTGCCGGGTGCGGTCCGGGCCGCGGCATGAGGTGAGGCACGATCTGCGGCTCGGGTCGCGGCTTCGGGGGACGGCGGGGTACGGCATCCGCACGGCGGCCGTGCGGGTGCGTGAAGCCGCCGCCCCGTCGATGCTGAGTCCATGAGCAGCCACAAGGATGACGTCGCGGCCGAGCAGGAGCCGCTGGTGAAGATCGCCGAGTTCCGTACGGACAGCCGCTACCGGCTGGTGCACTTCCACGGTGTCGGGTGGGAGCCGCTCGCACCCGAGGAGTTCGAGCCCCGGATCAAGCAGCTCTTCCCTGACCTCGACCCGCACGACCCGGTACGGGTGCAGTGGGACGACCGCCCCTGGGAGTGGCCGGCCTGGCATCCCGGCGAGGCGTGACGCGCGGCGCCGCCGAGCAGATCGGGTGTGGCGATTCGGCCCTGGCGGGGCCGGCCGGGCCGTAGTCTCGGACGGTGCGAGCCGCAACGTGGCAGGACGCCTGGACGGGGGGCCGACGGGCCGTCCACCTCGGCAACGTCGCCGACTTCAACGCGCAGTTCCTGCCGCAGAGCACGGAACTGCGGCGGCTGGGTCACCACTACTCCTGCCTGGCCGCCTTCTACACTCCGCACCCCGCGGTGCTGGTCCTCCCGCTCCAGATCGAGGAGGGCTGGCTCCGCGGGCTGACCGGCGCCCTCGACTGGGAGCCGGTGGAACTGCACAGCGGGGTCGCCGGCGAGGACTCCACGCTCGCCGAGGGGCTCGCGGCCCGTCCCGCACTGCGGCAGCGGATCGGTGAGCTCGGGCTGCCCGTCCGGCCGTGGGGAGCGACCGCCGCACCGGCCGCGAAGCCGGGCGACGGCGGCGGCCCGTGGGGCCGGGGCGGCGTACGGAGCGGGGTGCTGGAAGCCGTGCGGCGCTTCGAGTCCAAGGCCGAGTCGCACGTGCTGTTCGCCCGGCTCGCCGCGCAGCACCCCGCCGTCCGGGTGCCCGAGCAGCGGCTGGCGGGCTCGCCGCGCGAGCTGACCAGGCTGGTACGGGAGCACGCCGCCCTAGGACGGACCGTCGTCCTCAAGGCGCCGCACGGTGTGGGCGGTTACGGCACCGCGGTACTGACGGCCGGCCGGGTCGCAGCGGCGGGCGGTCCCCGGGCGGCGCTGCGCGAGCTGACGGCAGCGGGCGTCCTGCCGCCGGGTGGCGGGATCCTGGTCGAGGAGTACATAGCCGCCCATCGTCGCTTCCCCGACCTCACCTTCGACGGGGTGATCGCCGAGGACGGCGGCGTCCATGCCGTGGGCGTGGCGGTGATGGACGTCGAGGGCGTCCACTACCGGGGTGCGACGGTCGGGCCGGGCGTGGTGCCGGAAGTGCTCGCCGGCCCGGCCCGCGCCTTCGGCGAGACGGTGGGCCGGGCGCTCGCCGAGGAGGGCCACCGGGGCTGGTACGACATCGACTTCGTGGTGGACCGGGCCGGTCGGCTCGCCCCGACCGAGACCAACCTCCGGCTCACCGGCCCGGCCGTGGCCTTCATGCTGCGGGCCCGGCTCGACGCCGTACGCGGCCCGGCCGGTCACTGCGTACGCACCATCGACCAGGTGCCGCTCGGGGTCCGGCTTTCGCAGTCCGCGCTGCTCGACCAGCTGGACCGGGTCGCCGCCCGGCTCACCAGGTTCGGGGCGACGCTGCTGCCCACCATCCCGACCGCCGGCTTCGAGGAACTTCCCACCGTGGGCGTCGCGTTGGCCGCCCGGTCGGTCGACGAGCTCACCGCGGCGGAGGCGGTGCTGCGTACCGCGCTGCTCGAACCAGCCTATCTGTGGGGCGACTTGGAGAGCGCGGCCGGCTGACCCGGCGGGTCTCGTCCGGGCATCGGGTGGTCCGCGCGGAGCCGGGGTCGCTCACGCTTTCCATGCCCGGGATTTCGATCCCGCACGGACGCACCGGATCGGTGGGGAGCTTCCTCGTGCGCTGCGCGGCCCGGAGCGAAGGGCCGTCGCGACGACCGGACTTCGACCAGGAACCGCCCGGCGGCCGACCGGCCGGGACGGTTGGATGGAGAGGCGGGAACCGACTTGTCGTAGCCGTCGCGGCGGTGCGATCCTTCGGGCATGCCGCAGACAGACCTGCCTGACCATGTGTCAGTCCTGAGGGAGGTGCGGGAGGTGCGGCGAGCCGGCCTGGTGCGGCTGCGCGAGCTGGAGCTGCCGTCGCTGACCAGCGCCGCGAGTGCGGTCGAGCCGTCCGCCGGGCCGGAGTACCGTGCCGCCTCCGTCGAGCGGCTGCTGCGGCTGGCGCTGGCCGGGATCGACTCGGGCACGCTCCGGTCGGCCGCCGAGTACAGCCTGGGCCTGGCCCAGGGCACCCGCGACTGGCCCCCGGCCGACCGGCGCAAGCGCGCGGCCGGGGTGTACGGGGTGAGTGTCGAGCGGTTCCGCAAGCACCAGGAGGTGATGGTGCTCGGGGAGCTCGCGGAACAGGTGGTACGGCTCAGCGCGCAGGCGGCGGTCGAGTCGGCGCCCGTTACGGACCAGCCGTCGGCCGTCCCGCTCACCGGCGGGCACCGCGAGTTGCGGGTGCGGGTGGGCGGCCGGACCGTGGCGGTCACGCTGCACGTCCACCCGGTCGACCTGCTGCGGGACGTGGACGTGGTGGTCTCGCCGACCAATACCTACCTCGCCCTGCCGGAACCTTACAAATCCTCGGTCTCCGCCTCGCTCCGGCGGGCGGGTGCGCTCCGCGGACCGACGGGGGAGCTCGTCGAGGACCTGGTCCACGACGAGCTGCGGAGGTGGACCGCCCGGTACGGAGCGCCGGGCCGGGCGGTCCTTCCCGGCGCGGTGGCGGCGGTCGGCTCCGGCGCGCTCGCGGAGCAGGGCATCCGCCGGATCTACCACGCGGCGGTCGCCGTGCCCAGGCCGGGGACCAATGACTACGACGTCCTGCCGGCCGACGTGACCCGGGCGGTCGCCAGGGTCTTCACCCTGCTGGCCGAGGAACGAGCCCGGTTCGACCCGCCGCTGCGGTCGGTCTGCCTCCCGCTGCTCGGCTCCGGGCGCGGTGGTCTGCGCCACGAGGCCAGCATCGCCGCGCTCTGGGCGGCCGTGGACGCGGAACTGGCGCGTGGCGCGGACTGGGAGGTGCACCTGGTGGTGCGCCGGACGGCTGTGGCGGACCTGGTGGAACGGCTGCTCACCGGGGCGGACCCGGCGGCTCCGGCAGCCTCGGCGGCCTCGGTGGGCCCGGTTGGAAGGATGCGATGAACCCGTACCGCGTGCTGGCGGCTGCCGCGGCCGACTGGGAGCGGCTGTCGCGGCTACTCCCCCCGGAGTCCCTACGGCAACTCGCCGGACTGCTCGAGACCTTGAGGTCACTCGGCCAGGACGACACCGGCCACGCGGACCTCTCGGCGCGGGCGGCCCGGCTGCTGCTGGACTCGCTGCCCGGGCGGGAGGCCGAGCTGCTCGACCCTGGCGCGGGAGCCCGGTTCGACGGCGCCGCGCAGGAGTACGCGCACCCGGGCTTCAAGCCGGACGATCTGGCCGTGCTGGTGCTCGACGGTCACCACATGGTCGGTCCGGTACTCGGCACGGTGCGTCAACGGCTGCTGGCCGCACCGGCGTTGGACGAGGTGGAGCTGCGGCTGCTGGGCGGCGACCCGGCGACGCCGGGGCTGCTGCGGCTGCCGGGCCCGGGCGGCACGGAGCGGCTGCCGGACTTCCAGTTCGGCGCGGGCGGCCGGCTCCGGCCCGCCGTGCTTGAGGTGAACCTCCTGCTGGACGCCGAGCAGGACCCCTGGGCGGTCGCGGACTGGTGGCTCTCGGCCAACGCCTGGCTCGGGTCCGGCCCGGCCGAACTGCTCGGCACCGACCGGGAGGGCCAAGTGGTGGACGCCGCACGGTATCTGGCGGAGGGGGAGTAGTCCGATGGCGAACACGAGGCCGCCCCGGGCGCTGCCAGGTACGCCGACCAAGGTCACCCTGGCACCGGGCACCCCGCTCTACCGGCTGCACTCGGCACGCCGCTCCGGCACGGAGTTCAACCCCGTTCCGACGCACTGCCTTTACGGTGGCGGCCGGTTCGACGCCACCCGTTGCGACCCGTACGGCTATCTGTACGCGGGCCTGACGGCGGAGGCGGCGGTCTGCGAGTCGCTGCTGCGGTCGGTGCCGTTCGATGTGGACGGTTCGCCGCGGCTGGTGCCGCGGGCCGCGGTGCGCGGGCGCCGGCTGTCGTACCTGCGGCTGGCCGCCGAAGTGGAGCTGGTGTCGCTGGTGACCGGGCGGGACCTGGCGGGCGTCGCGCAGGACTCCTGGCTGGTCCAGGCGGAGGCCGCCGAGTACCCGTTCACCCGGGACTGGGGCCACTGGATCCGGGAACACACCGACTCCTGGGCGCAGGGTTTCCTCTGGCCCTCCAAACGCGAGCCCGGGGACCGGGTCCTGGTGCTCTTCGGTGACCGCTGCCTGCCGGAGGCGATCGAGGAGGCGCCGGTCACGCCCGTCGACCTCGACACCGTCGAGGGCCGGCGGTGGCTCGACGCGCTGTTGGAGCCCTACCACGCGAGGCTCGCCCCGTGACGGCAACGGAGGGGGACACGGCGGAGGACGGCCGGGGACCCAACGAGATGTCGGAGCAGGAGATCCGCCGGGAGCGGGACCAGCTGCTCGACGGCCTTGTCGACGGATCCTTCGACGAGCCGGACGGCCCCGCGCTCTGGGGCCTGGCCGGGGACCTCAGCTACGAACTGTTCCTCCGGCAGGAGCGGGCGGAGGACCTGCGGCTGGCCGCCGAGGCCTTCGAGCGGGCCTTTGCCCGGCCGGACGACGACGAGGAGGTCTGGGACGCCTGGCGGATCGTCTACGGACACGTCCTGGTCTTCCACTACGACGAGCAGCCCGATCGGCAACTGCTGGACCGAGCGGAGGAGCTGATCGCCCACGGCCTGGCGGCTCCGGTGTTGGACTCGCCGTACGAGCACGTCAGGGTGCTCGGCCGCTACCTGCTCTCCCGGTTCGCCCGGCTGCGCTGGCAGCAGGCCGCCGACCAGGACGTGGCCGTGCGCCGGGAGTTGCTGGGCCGGGCGCTGGAGCTGCACTACGCCGCCCTGGTGGACCAGACGCCCGGCAGCCGGCAGTTCGCCGAACTGCACGAGGAGATCGGCGGACTGCACCACGAGCGGTACCGGATCGGTGGCGGCGTCCCGGACGCCGAGAGCGCGGCCGCGCACTACCGCGAGGCGATCGCCGCCGCGCCGCCGGACAGCGACCTCGGGCTGCTGCACTACGGACTCGCCAGCGCCCTGATGGCGCACGGCCACCTCACCACGGACCGGGACCTGCTGGAGCAGGCGAGGGCCGAGTTCGGACTGGCCCTGGTCGAAGCCGGGCGGGCTCCGGCCGAGCGGCCGTGGTGGGGGCGGGAGGCCGCGGCCAGGCAGGTGTACATCCGGGCCCTGCTCTGGAGCAACTGGGACGACCGGAGCCAGGTCGGCGCCGCACTGGCCGAGTTGGAGCCGCTGCTGGCCGAGCCCGGTGCCATGGACGAGCTGCCGCCGCCGTATCTGGCGGCCTTCGGTCAACTGCTCTACGACCGGGCCGCCGAGCGGGACGACACCGGCGGCCGAGACCGGGCGCTCGAGCTGGCCCAACTCGCCTTCGAACGCTGGGAACCCGAACGCGACGGACCGGCCTGGCGGGTGGCGGGGCTGGTGGCGATGCTCCAGCAGCGCCGTTACCGGGTGGACGAGGATCCGGAGCGCCTGCGGATGGTGGACCGGGCTTGCACCGCGGCGCTGGCGGACGACGGCTGTGATCCGGACGTCCGCCGGATGATCACGGCGGTGCACGTCTGGTGCCGGAGCGAGCTGGTGGAGCTGGGCCTCGCCGTCAGGGACGACTCGTTCGGGCAGCAGTACCAGGAGGTGTACCAGAGCTATCTGGAACTGCTGGGGGGCTTCGAGCGCGGCGAGAACTTCCTCAACCTCAGCGACCAGGACTTCACCAACCTGGCCAACGACGTCGGCGGGCACGACCAGCTCCTGCAGGAGTTCGACCGCCTGTACGCGCAGTGGCTCACCATGGACCCGACCGGACCGGGGTACGGGCAGTTCGCCGGGATGCTGCACCGGCAGATTCCGATGGTCGATCCGCACGGGAACCGGGTCACGGTCGAGCGGCGGACGGCCCTCTTCGAGGCGGCGGCAGAGGCTCACCGGGACGACCCCGTCCTGCTGAGCGCGCTGCACGGTGCCGAGGGCGCCATCCGGCTCAACGCCGAGACGGCGGGGGACGGTTCGGGCCTGGCGGAGGCGCTGCGACACCTGGAGACGGCCCACGGTCTTGCCGGCGAGAACGAGGACCTGCGCCGGTGCATCGAGATGATCCGGTCCTTCGCCACCGGGCACCGCGGTCAGCTGCACGGCGCCGCGGACGACATGGCCGAGGCCGCACAGGTGATGGACCGGGTCCGGAACCAGCAGGTCTACTCGCCCTATCTGAACCGGCTGCTGGAGGGCCAGCTCGCTGGCTCCGAGGCGGTCCGCGCGGCACGCCGCGGTGACCTGGCCGGAGCCGACCGCTGTATCGCCACCCTCGCCGAGGTGTACCGCGAGCTCAACCCCGAGGATCCCTCCCGCGGAGAGGTCTGGACGATGCTGGAGAACTCCAGGGTCGCCCGCGATCACCTGGCCCGCGCCATCGGCGCACCGCTCTCCCGCCGGCCGCCCGGCGGCCCGACCACGGCCGAACTGCGGCGCCAGGCCGCCCGGTTGCCGCGCGACCGGCACGCCTGGGTACTGGGGGACGCCGGTCTGGCCCGCACCGGGGAAGGGAGCGAGAAATCCGATCCGCGCATCCTGGACGAAGGCATGGCCCTGCTCCAGGAGGCGCTGAGTCTGTCCGTCGAGGGGAGCGACGACTGGCTGCGCTACGCGGCCTGTCTGGGCGGCGCCCGCTGCGCCAAGGCCGGTGAGCGGCTCGATCGCCCCGGCATGGAGCCGGGTATCGGCCTGCTGGAGCGGGCCGCACGGCTGGCCGGCGGGCCCGAGCACCGGCTCTGGGCCTCCATCAGCCTCACCTTGGGCCGGGCCCTGCGGTTCCGGGCGGATCCGGCCCGCGACGACCGGCGGCGCGGGCGGCGCCTCGGCCTGGATGCGCTGCGCGGGTACTCCTGGGCGGCGTTGCTGCAGTCCGGCACCGAGCACGCGGCGCAGGCCGCCGCCGAGGCCACCACGACCGCGCTGGAGGCGGCCGCCTGGTGCCTGGAGGACGGGGTGCCCGAGGAGGCCGTTCAGGCGCTGGACGCCTGCCGCGGCCTGGTGCTGCACGCCGCGACCACCTCGCAGTCGGTGCCCGAGATGCTGGCCGCCGCCGGGCGGACCGACCTTGCACGGGAGTGGCGGGCCGCGGCCGATGCGTCGGCCGCATCGGCTGCGACGGCGACCGGTGCCGGCGGTGGGGCCGAGCCCGGCGCGGGCGTCCCCAGCGAACTCCGGCGCCGCGTGCTCACCGCGCTGACCGGACCGGAGCACGGCGGCGCGGACCAGGGCGGAGCGGCGCCGGCCCGGCTGCTGGACCCGCCCACCCCGGCCGAGATCGGCACCGCCCTGCGCACCCTGCGGGCCGACGCCCTGGTGTACCTGATGCCCGCCTCGGACGACCACGGCGGCGCGGCAGTGCTGGTGACCGCCGACGGCGGGGTGCACTCGCTGCCGCTGCCGCTGCTCAAGGAGGACGCCGGACCGCTGCGCGAGTACGGACCCGGCGGTCCCACCGCCCGCGACCTGGGACCGGCACCGTCCGCCGGCAGCTGGCAGGCCGGCCCGCCGCCGCTGCGCCGCCGGCTGGACCGGCTCTGCTCCTGGGCCTGGTACGCGGCGGTCAAACCGCTGCTGGAGCTGCTGGTGCCGCCGCCAGGACGCACCCGCCCGCCGTCGCTGATCCTGATTCCGATGGGCGCGCTCGGGGTGGTGCCGTGGCACGCGGCCTGGTGGGAGCCCGTTGCCCCGGGAGTCCGCCGCTACGCGGTCGAGCGGGCCGAGATCTCGTACGCGGCCTCGGCCCGGCTGCTGTGCGACGTGGCCGCGCGGCCGCCCGTACCGCACACCGGCAGCGCGCTGATCGTCGGCAATCCGACCGGCGACCTGCGGTACGCGGGTGAGGAGGCCGACGCCGTGCAGCGCGCCTTCTACCCGCAGGGCAGCTACCTCGGGCGGCGCGGCGCCGGGGAGGCGGACGGCGCGGGGACGCCCGCGGAGGTGCTCGGCTGGCTGCGCGGAGCGGGCGACCAGGGGCGCAGCGGCGGTGTACTGCACCTGGCCTGCCATGCAGCGGTCGCCGCCAACCAGCGCCACAGCTCCTATCTCTCCTTCAATGGAGGGGAGTTGGCGGCCGAGGAGCTGACCGAGGCGGCCGGCCGGCGGGACGCGCGGCTGGAGCTGGTGGTCCTGGCGGCCTGCCGCAGCCATGTCTCCGGGCGAGGCCACAACGAGGCCTACAGCCTGGCGACGGCCTTCCTGGTGGCCGGGGCCCGTTCGGTGATCGGTTCGCTCTGGCCGGTGCCCGACGACGCCACCTCGGTGCTGATGTTCATGACCCACCACTACCTGCGGCGTGAGCAGGAACCGCCCGGGCGGGCGCTGCGCCGGGCCCAGCTGTGGATGCTGGATCCGGTGAGACGGCTACCGCCCGGGATGCCGCCCGCGCTGGCCGCCCGGGCGGGGGAGGTCGAGCCCGACGACCTCTCGGCCTGGGCCGGGTTCACACACCTGGGACAGTAGGGCGACCCGCAGGGGAGTCGTACGGCCGGTTTGCGTTCCGGGTACCGGCGGCAGGTGCCGGTACCCGGGCTGCCCCGGCGGCACCGGTAGTCGGTGCGCCGGTGCGCGGGCGGCCGCCCCGGCCCCCTCGTGCAGCTGGCGGCCGATCAGCCCGGGACGACGGTGCGGAGCGGGAGGGTGAGCGTCGCCCACTGACCGGGGGTGACGGGGCGGGTTCCCGCGCCCATGTCACGGCTGCCGTCCGGAGCGGTCGGGCGGAACACGCCGTCCGCATGGCGGGCCGGGTCACGGTCCGCGGGTGCGTTCGGGTCCCAGGGGTCGAACTGGAAGGGTACGGTGTTCAACTCGCCCTCGGCCACGATGAGTTTGAGCCAGTCCCGGACGTAGGCGCCGGGCCGCGGCGTGCGATTGGCCGGGAGGCTGAGGTGCACCGGTTCGCCGTCCAGGGCGTGGCCGACACCGCCCGGTGCGATGAAGTGCCCGGGGAAGAGCACCGAGTGGCTGGCGTAGTTGTCGGTGAGGTTGAGCAGGACGCACCACAGCTTCCGGCTCGTCGAGCGGTTGCGGATCCGGATGGCGACCCGCGGCTCGCGCCAGTCGCCGGGGCCGCCGCCGTAGCTGCACAGCAGCTCGCCGGAGCCGTCGGGCAGCATCGGGGCGTCGCCGCCCCAGGGCGTCACCTCCACCCGGACGAGCGAGCCGAGGACCGGGTCGGGGTTGGTGAGATCCCTCAGGTGGTGCCAGGAGGCCAGGTGGACCAGGCAGCTGGCGATCCGTCGGGCGTCGGCCGGGCCGGCGAGCGGCAGCGGCGCCACCGCCGCCGAGCCGTCGCGCAGCAGCACCCGCGCCTGGCCGCCGTGCACCACGACCCGCAGGCGCAGACCGGACGCGTCCTCGGGCCCGGCGGCCGTCCGCAGCAGCGGCGAAGGCCCGCCGCCCGGCCCGGCGCTTCCGATGGCCTCGGCCAACTCCCGTGCCGCGGAGGGATCCCCGGATGCCTCGACCAGGACGGAGACCGGCGGCAGGGCGAGTGCGGAGAGCGTCACCGGGTAGCTGCGGTTGTGATCGGGGGTCCAGCTTGACGGTTCGACGAGGGTGCGCTCGGCGCGCACGCTCTTGGCCCGCAGGACCGCCCGATCCGCGCCGGGACCCTCCTGGCCCGCGCCCGGAGCCTCCCGGTCGGCGGGCAGTACGGTGAACTCCGTGCCACGGGCGCCGTTCTCGCCGTCGCGCAGGCCGTGGACGGTGCCGCAGTCCACCTCCCAGCCCTGGGCGCCGTACCGCAGCAGGTACGGGCTGGGCTCCCGGACGGCCCCGCCGAGGAAGGGCCGGTCGGCCGGACCGCCGGCCTGCTGGGGCAGCAGCACCGGGTGCTGGCGCTCACCCGAGCCCTGCATCCGGCAGTGCACGGCGGCCAGCAGCCGGCGGTAGGTCAGCTCCCGGCCGCCGACCTCGCCGAGGGCGCCCAGCAGCGCGTGCGTGAAGACCCCGTGCCGGCGGCCGTCGAACCAGTCCTCGTAGGAGCGTTGGTCCAGCCGGCTGGCGGCGAGCAGCACATGGCCGGGGCCCGCCGGTGCGCCCTCGGCGTCGCGGGCGAGGGCGGACGTATGCCAGGACGGGGCCGGCGGGAGGAAACGGGCCGTGCCCGTCGCGTCCCGGGTGGCGCCGCCCGCGTAGCAGCAGTCCAGCACGGCGGCGACATGGGTGCCGCGAGTGGCGACCCGGTCCAGCAGTACCCGCAGCCGCTTGTCCAGCAGCGGACCGTCGGCGCAGACCAGTGCCTGGGAGCGGCCGGTGGACTCGATCGCCGACTCCTCCGGCAGGGCCGGGAACTCGGTGCCGTGACCGGAGAACCAGAACAGTGCCGTGTCCTCGGGGCCGGCCTGCCCGAGGTGGGTCTCGATGCCCTCGACCACCGCGTCCACGGTGGCCTCCGCGTCGAGCAGGGTCCGGACTACCGGACTCGGTCGCACCTGCCGTTCGAGCCAACTGCGAGCCGCCGAAACGTCGTTGAGGCACCCAGCGAGCGAGCTGAGGCCGCTTCGCGCGTAGTCGTCGATACCCACCAGGAGTGCAAACACCGTCCTCATGGGAAGAAGTCTTGCACCTGACAGGAGGTGTGATCACCCGTCAGGTGGTCGAATGCCGGGCGGGACGCGGTCGTCTTCCGGTCGAGTCGTACTGCCGAATCGCATGACTGGGCATCATGAAGGCGCTGCCGCCGGGAGGTTCGGGGCAAGACCCCAGATCTCCCCGTACGGCGGGGTGCGGAAATCCGGTTCGTCGAAAGGCGGATGGGCCTCCCCCGCCTGGTAGGGTGCTGGTCGCGTTGCGGGAGCCGAGCACGAGCCCCCTCCGCGGGTCCTTCCGTCCGGGCTGTTCCCAACCCGGCGGGCGCCGATCGCGGAGCACCCGGCTGCCCGAAGGGCGGTCAGGCGGCGTGAGGTAGGAATTCCCCGGTCACAACCGGGGAGGAGCCAATATCCTTCTCGACCACGCGCCGGGAACGCGGCGCGGTCGCACCATGACCAGCGGGGGACTCATGGGTTTCATCGAGCAGCCACGCCGTGTCGTCCGCCCGGGGGCGGACACCACAACCGGGCAGCGGGCCGCGAGCGGTCCGGTCACCGGAGCGGGTCCGGCCCGAACCAGGGTCGGCGCCGAGCGGCTCAGGGTACGGCCCGAACAGTTCCTGGGCGCCGTGCGTCGCCTGGACGCCGGGCTCGACCCGGCCGCCTGCCGCGGACTGGCGGACTGGCTCAAGGAGCAGTACGCCACCGCGTTCGGAGACATCCCGCTCGGCTTCCTCGCCACCTGCTACCTCGGATCTCCTTATGTGGACCACCAGTTGGACCTCACCCACGCCATCGTGCAGCACTTCGCGCCCGCCGACCCGATGCCGAGTCCCTTCGCGGCGGCCCGGATGCTGGTGCGCACCGGCGCCTACGCCTACGTCGAGGTCTACGACAGCGGGCTGGTCCTGCCGGTGCTCCCCGACGGTACGGTGGTGCGCCCATGACCTCCGCCCGCCGAACACAGCGCCCTGGAGCCCGGCAAGGGCACAAGGCCCCGCGACCGCACCGCAAGGCCTTCCAGTACCGCGGTGCCGTGCGGCACCGCGAAACCCCGCAGCACCGCGAAGACCCGCAGTACCCCGAACGGAGACTCGTATGACCGAGGTCGACCACGTCCTGCGCAACCAGGTGGCACAGGTCAACAGGCTGGTAACCCGGCTCGGTGAGCAGGTCGGCCAGGTGTCGGGCCAGGTATCCGCGGTCGGCGCGGCCCAGCAGCAGACCCAGAGCGAACTCCAGCAGCTGCGCGCGGACTTCCTGGCCTTCGCCCGGCGGGCCGAGCTGACCGCGAACGTCCAGCGGGCCGAGACCCGGATCGGTGTCATCCAGGACCAGGTGGACCACGAGTTCGGCCACCACAAGACCATCCGGCGGACGGCGGTGGGCCTGCTCCAGGCCTTCGACGTGGGCCTGGTCTCCGAGGACACGGTGCGGACGGTGAGCGAGCAGCTCATGATCCAGACTCCGCGCTACTGGCTCGCCCCGACCCTGGTGGCTCTCGCCGCCTGGTCGGCGGACGAGCCGACGCTGTGCGAACGGGCCGTCGAGGAGGCGTTCCGGCGCTCGCCCGAGCGCACCTCGCTCTTCTTCGCCCTGGTGCTGCGCCGGCAGGGCCGTCAGCACAGTGCGGTCCGCTGGCTGCGGCACTACCTGCTCACCCAGGACCCGGCCGCACTCGGCCGCGAGTTCGCGGTCATCCTGGAGTCCATCTCCCAGGGGGCGTTCGGCCCGGTCGGCAGGGAGCTGCTGAGGGCGACGCTCGACCGCTGGCGCGAGATCCTGCTGCAGGACGACCAGGCGCGGGCGGCTCAAGTTGCGCGCTGGCGCGCGGAGATCGAGAGTCTGCGCACGCCCTCGGCGGCCGGTCGGTTCCCCCGGCTGTCGGCGGTCTCGCCGCAGTGGGCGCAGCTGGACTCCGTGCTCTCCTCGGCCGGTGCCCAGCAGGCGGTCCTGACCAAGTACACCGCGCTGCTGGCCCAGGAGTCGAAGCCGTCGGAGCGGCTGGAGGACGCGATCGACGACATCCTGGACCGGCTGGTCTCCGAGTACGACAACGAGGAACTGCCGCTCAGACGCGACCTGGCGTTCAACCGGGCCGTGGTGGAGCACCACGGCGACGTCCAGGCGGCCCGGCACGCCGTCGACGTGGACTCGGCCTCGCTCGAGGAGACCCTGGACATCCTGACGGTGCAGTCCACCGCCGCCCTCAACCCCGCCGCGATCGGAGCCTCCACGGCGACCCAGCGGCTGGCGGTCGCGGCCTGCCAGGAGTGGTTCGCCGACGCCCACGCCGGGTTCAGCCGGGACTACCGGATGGCCCAGCCGCCGGACGTCCAGGCGGCGTTCACCGCCACCCACACCGCCGGCACCAAGGCGTTCAACCTGCCGCCGTGGTACGGGTCGTTCAACACCCCGTTGGAGACCCTGGAGCAGTCCCTGTCCCAGCACTGGGACCAGCACATGCAGCCCTTCCTGGACGCCCTCGTCTACCCGTGGAAGCGGCAGGCGATCCTGCTCGGCGGGGTGCTCCTGCTGATCCTGCTCGTTATCGGCCAGGCCTCCGTCGGCGTCGCGCTGTTCGGTGCGGTACTGGTCGCCCTGATCTGGGGCGGCATGATCTACCTGCGTTCGGAGGCCGCCCGCAAGGCGGTGGAGTCCACCCGGCAGCTGTTGGAGCGCGCCAGGAACGACTCCCTGCACCAACTGCGCGGCGCCGCAGCCGAACTGACGGACTGGCAGAGCGCCTACCGGGAGGCCGACCAGGTGGAGCCCGCCACCCGGGAGTTCATCGCCTCGCTGGCGACGGCCGTACACGCCCAGAGCCCGTTCGACGGGCGTGCCGTCCGCCCCGGACCGGACGGCACGCCGCAAGGAGACGCCAAGTGACCACACCGCCCTACCCCGACACACCGCCGGTGCGCCGCCCGGCCGCCTCCCCGTGGGCGGCCGCACCCAAGCCCGCCGACGAACGGGTCACCAACCGGCTGCGCCGCATCGTCGACAGCCTGCCCGAGTGGGAGCCGCTGCCTCCGGGAGAGGTCACCGTACGCCGTCCAGGCAGCAACCGGTGAGCGGCCCGGCCCCGCTGGGTGGCTCCTACCAGGCTTGGGCGGACCACCTCGAACGGTGGTCCAAGGGCGAGCCGGTGGACGGCGCCGGCCTGCCGCCGCTCGCGCCCGCGGACTTTCCTGCCGACACCCTCGAACGCCTCCAGGTGCGGATCACCGACGCGCTGGACCGGCGGTTGCAGCGCTGGGCGGACGCGCTGGTCGCCGCGATGAACGCGGCCGACGACGAGTTCGCCGCCGGCCGGGCCCTCGCCCAGGCCCGCGGCGGACTGCACCAGGCCCGCTCACTGGCCGCACACCCGGGACTGCCCGCGGAACTGCGGGAGCGGCTGAGCGGGATCCTCGACGACACCGCCCGGCGCATCCAGCAGGACCTGGAGAACGACCTGGTCCGGCTGGCCGCCCAGGGAGCGGACCCGCGATTCGTCGAGGCCCGCCGCCGCACCCTGCGCGACAACCCGCTCACCGCCGTGATCGCCCAGACACCCCCGGCCGACCCGGGCGGCTGGTCCTACGACCCGACGGCCGTGCCCCGTCGCCGCATCATCACCGACTGAGACCATCACCGGCCGAACCGAGACCCGAGGCCCCCTATGCCGAACTACGCCGACAGCCGTGCCGACCTCGACAGCTACCTCACCGCACGGGTACCGGTCATCGGACTGCGCACCATCGAGCAGCAGCGGGCGCTGCGCCTGGTCAAGGAGGTGGCCACCCAGCCGCGCCGGACCAGCCAGCCGTTCTGGATCTACACCCGGGCCACTGGACTGCGCGACCTGAGGTCCAACACCACCGTCCAGGACGACCGTTCGCTCACCGGCGCGATGGACTTCGCCGCCGCCCAGTTCACCAGCCGGCCGATGGCCACCCTGATCCTGGTGGACCCGGACGGCCTGGAGGGCGACACCCACTTCACCCGGCACGTCGCCGAACTCGCCCGACTGGCCGACGCCAACGCCGGCAGCATCGTCCTGATCACCGACAACCCGATCTGGAGCGGACTCCAGCGCCTGGGCATGAGCCTGCGCCTGGACCTGCCGGACGCCGAGGAGATGTTCCGCAGTGTCCGGAGCTTCCTGGACGACCACCACGGCGTGGTCCCGATCGAGTGGGACGAGGACGACGCCCGCCGCGCCTCGGAGTTCCTGCTCGGGGTGACCGAGGCCGAGGCCGTCAACCTGATGGCGACCATCGTCGCCCGGGGCGCGGTACGGCGCGAGGACGTGCTCGCGCTGGCCCAGGCCAAGGACCGGATCTTCAGCGACCTGGCCGGTCTGGAGCGGGTCCAGCTCAAGTCCTCGGACTACTCCGTCGGCGGGCTGAGCAACCTGCGCGACTGGCTCAAGCGCAAGAACGAGCTGATGCACGCCGACCTGCGCGGCACCGACCTGCGGCCGCCGCGCGGGGTGCTGCTGGTCGGCGTGCCCGGCTGCGGCAAGTCGCTGTCCGCCAAGGCGATCGCCTCCCAGTGGCAACTGCCGCTCTACCGGCTGGACATGGCGAGCATCCACGGCAAGTACCTCGGCGAGTCCGAGGGGCGGATGCGGGAGGCGCTGGAGACCGCGGACCGGGTGGCGCCGTGCATCCTGTGGATCGACGAGATCGAGAAGGGACTGGCCGGCAGTCACGACCTGTCCGGCGCGGCGCAGCGAATCATCGGCCAGTTCCTCTTCTGGCTCCAGGAGTCGGAGTCCCGGGCCTTCGTGGTCGCCACCGCCAACGACGTCCGCAGCCTGCCGCCGGAGCTGCTGCGCAAGGGCCGCTTCGACGAACTCTTCTTCGTGGACCTGCCCGACCCGCAGGACCGCAAGGAGATCATCGAGCTCTACTACCGTCGCTACGTCAAGGCGGAACCCGAGCCGGACCAGGTGGAGCGCCTGGTGGACCTCTCCGAGGGCTTCGCCGGCTCCGACATCGAGGCCGCGCTGCACGAGGTCGGTGCCGAGGTTCATCTGGGCGGCGGCGCCGACCGGCTGCGTCCGTCCTTCGTGCTGGACACCTTCGTCAACACCACCCCGCTCAGCCGCACCAACCCCGAGCAGATCGAGGAGATCCGCACGTGGGGCCGGGAGCGTGCCGTCCCGGCCGGGCGCACCTCGGTGACGGCGGCGCCCGGGGCCTCGGGCTCGGCCCGGCGGGTCGTCTTCATGGGCGAGTGACTCCCCGTCCGGGCCGGCCGCGCGGGCGGAGGCGGCCGGCTCGCGCGGCCGGCTGTCCCAGGGCGGTCCGGAGTGTGCAACGGCCCTGTCACGCATGGGTATCCGGAGTTTGAACGGGCAGGTTCCCAGTGTCAGGAGTTTGCAGGTCAGCACCGTTGCAAGGGGTGTGGCAGATGCGAGTCGGGTCGGTTCGAGGGACAGGAGCGGTCAGTGCGAGGGTACGTACGATCGCGGCACCGGTCGCGATGATCGCCGCGGTGGCGCTCGCGGCCACGGCCTGCTCGTCGTCGGGTGGGACGGCGGGCGCGGCGCCACCGGCCGCCGCGGCGTCGGGCAGCGGCTCCGCGGGCGGTAGCGGCTCCGCGGGGGCGAGTGGCGGCGCGAGCGCGGGAGCGAGCGCCGGGCCGGGCACGGACGGGGGCTCGGGCGGGCAGTCGGCGACGTCCGGCGCGTCCGCGGTGAGGGTGGGGACCGGTTCGGCCCAGGCGTGCAGCAGCAGCGGGCTCTCGGTGACTCAGAAGGACGCCAGCGTCGGCGCCGGGCAGTACTACTCGACCCTGGTGTTCACGAACACCTCCGCCACCCCCTGCACGATGACCGGCTATCCGGGCGTCTCGTACGTCGGCGCGGACGGTGTGCAGTCCGGAAACGCCGCCGCGCGCGCCGCGGGCACGGTCACCACCGTGACGCTGGGGCCGGGCCAGACGGCGAAGGCGACCCTGCACGACAGCAACGGCGTCGGCGGCTACGACCCGAACGAGTGCCGGCTCTCGCCCGCCAAGGGCCTGCGGATCTATCCGCCGAACGAGAAGGCGGCGATGTTGCTGCCGTGGGCGACCGAGCACTGCGCCGGACCGACCATCCACGCACTGACCGTCGGTCCGGTCGAGCGGGGCTGACCGCGGGGCGACGGCAGGGGAGTTGACGATCAGGCCGGCGCGGGACGGGGTGCCACGCTCCGGGCCGGCGCTGATCGGGGCAGTGCGAGGGGCAGTGCACGCCGGGGCGGGCGCGCGGCCCGGACTACGGCACCACCGTGACCGGCCAGCGGGCGGCCTTCACCAGCCGGACGGCGAGCGAGCCCATCACCCGGTGCCCGGCCTGCTCGGAGGCGCCGACCACCACGGCGTCGGCACGCAGGTCGTCCGCCGTCGTGGCGAGGCCGGTGAACGGGTCGCCGACCAGGGTGTGGAACTGCCAGTTGACGCTGGTCGTCTCGCCGAAGCGGTCAGCGGCCTCGTGTATCTGCCGCACGATCTCGTCGGCGACGCTCTCGGTGGTCTCGCCGAGTTCGCCGCCGAAACCGGTCAGGGCCAGCATGCCGGACACCGGCTGGACGTACACCAGTGCGAGCTGCGAGCCCTGCCGGCGGGCGAGGCCGGCAGCGTAGGCGGCGGCCCGCCAGGAGGAGTCCGAGTCGTCGACTCCGACGACGATCACCTTGGGGCCGTCCGTGCCGCGTTCGAACATCGCTGCGCCTTCCCTGAGGAGCGTTCGATACCAGTCTACGTACGGTCACCTGTGCCGATCGGGGCGGGTGGCGGCGCAGCGGAGGGGCCGGATCAGTAGCCGATGGTGAACCTGGCCCGCTGGTGCCCGGGTCGCTCGGCCTCGCCCGGCAGGGCCACCGCCGGGTCCGCGAGGCGCGCTCGGCGCTGTCCTGTGGACGTGCGGTCTCGGCGAATTACTTAGCGCTAAGTAAAGATTTATCACAGCGCTAAGAGATCCACTAGCCTGAGGCCATGGCAGACCACGTCGACCTCGTACTGGCCCAGTGGGCGGCCGAGCGCCCCGACCTGGACGCGTCGCCGATGGCGGTGATCGGGCGGCTCACTCGGCTCCACCGGATGATCGACGCGGAACTGCGCCGTACCTTCGGCTCGCACGGGCTCGACGGCGCCTCGTTCGACGTCCTCGCCACGCTGCGGCGCAGCGGGCCGCCTTACCGGCTCACCCCGACCGGGCTGATGCGGGCGTCGATGGTCACCTCAGGGGCGATCACCCAGCGGCTCGACCGGCTGGAGGGGCGCGGACTGGTGGTCCGCTCCTCCAGCGAGTCGGACGGTCGCAGCGTGCTGGTCGAACTCACCGACGCCGGCCGGGAACTGGTCGACCGGGTCCTGCCCGACCACCTCGACACCGAGCAGCGCCTGCTCGCCGGACTCACCGGAGCGCAGCGCGACGCGCTGACCGGGGCGCTGCGGACGCTCCTGGAATCACTCGGGGACGCCTCGGAGTAGCGACCCCGGTCCGATGGGCGCGGCGGCCGTCGTTCAGGCCAGGGTCAGGACCAGCAGGTCGTAGCGCTCGTGGACCGGCCAGGGGGCGGTGAGCGGCTCCGACTCGGCGTCAGTTCCCAGGCAGCGCAGGCCGGCCTCGAACTCCGCCTCCGTCAGGTACGCGAACTTCGACAGCGGCCGGTTCCTCATCCGCTGGTGGAAGGCGCGCAGGCCCGTGGTGACCGGCTGGGCGAACGAGCCGGCCTCCCGAACGGTGAAGCCGGCCGGGGTGAAGTCGGCGAGCACCTCCTCCTTGCCGGGGAACCGCTGTTCGTCGATGGCCCGCAGCTGCGGCCAGTAGTCGTAGACCAGCGCGTCCAGCCGCTCCCGGAAGGTCGTACGGATCACCACCACCCCGCCCGGCCGCAGCACCCGGGCCAACTCCCGTGCGCAGGAGGGGCGGTCGGGGAGGTGGTGCACCACTCGGGAGAGCAGCGCGAGGTCGAAGCTCCGCGTGCGGACGGGCAGCGCCTCCGCGCTGCCGACCAGGTAGTGCACGCCGGGTAGAGCGTTGTGCCGCCGGGCCTGTTCGAGCATCGGTACGGAGGGATCGATCCCCACCACCGGCGACGCCCGCTGCCAGCGGGCCAGTGCCGCGCAGAACATGCCCGTGCCCGCGCCGATCTCCACCACGGCGGGAGCCGGGCAGGGGGCGAACGACCCGATCAGCTTCGCCCACGCGCGGAGCGAGGACTCCGGCATCCCATTGCCCGACTGGTAGGCACCGGCCAGACGTACGTCGTCATGAAGTCGCGTCATCAAGCGATGGTCTCCGGTAACCCCATTGCGCGGCAAGAGCGTTGGGCATGTGCCGGTGGCCGGTTCCGCCGTCGGCCGGCGCCGGGAAAGCCGTTGGACAGCGCTGCCCCGCCGTCGTCTACTGAGACCGAACAGCAGGGGAGAGGACGGGCCGATGAAGTCGCTGGTGCCGTTGGGGGAGGGGTTGCGAGCCGAGCTGGGCGCGCCCGGCAGCTCTCGGCGGCTGGAGAGCAGCCCGCGTTCGCGGGTCTGGCAGGTGGAGCTCGGCGGTCGGCCGGTGGTGGTGAAGCAGCTGGTGGAGGGCCCGGGGGCGGACGAGCGGTACGCTCGCGAGGTGGCCGGGCTGCGGCTCGCCGCCCGGGCCCGGACACCCGTGGTGCCCGAGCTGCTCGCCACCGACCCCGTCGAGCGCGTGCTGGTCCTGGAGCAGCTGGAGCACCTGAGCCCGTCCGGCGACTGGATCGTCGGCTACGCCGAGGCCCTGGCCCGGCTGCACGCCACCACGGGCCCGCAGGACGCCGGTCTGCTGCCGCGCAGGCAGGGACCGGACCAGACCGACGTGGACGCCTTCCTCCGGCTGGCCGAGAAGCTGGAGGTGCCGGTGCCGCCCGAAGTGCCGGGCGAGCTCGAGGACTTGGCGCACCGGCTCGGCCGGGCACCCGGCCATGCCCTGCTGCACGGTGACCCCTGCCCCGGCAACGACCTGCACACCGGCGACGGGGTCAGGTTCATCGACTTCGAGCAGGCCTCGCTGGGCAGCGGACTGACCGAACTCGCCTACCTGCGCATCGGCTTCCCGACCTGCTGGTGCGTCACCGCGGCGGACGAGCCGCTGCTGACCCGGGCGGAGGAGGCGTACCGCGCGGTGTGGCGCACCGAGACCGGCACCGAACCCGACGACGGCCTCGGCCACGGCCTCGCCGACGCCTGCGCCGGCTGGCTGCTCCAGGGCGACGCACTGGTGCCCAGGGCCGAGCGCGGGACGGTCGACCAGCTGGGCCGGCTCCCGCTCCGGGACTGGACCTGGGGCACCGCGACCGCCCGGGAGCGGCTCGCCCACCGCCTTGGCGTGGTCGGCCGGCTGGCCGCCGGGCACCCCGCGCTGGGCGGGCTGGGCCGGCTCAGCACGGACCTGCGCCGGCGGGTGCTCATCCGCTGGCCCGGGCTGCGGCCGGTGCCGGAGCAGCGGCCGTAGGCCCGCCCGGCGGGCCGCCCCCGGGGGCACCGGAGCCGGTGCGCCGCGGTCACCCGCGCCGGACGGGCCCGGGCGGTCAGCGGGCGGCCGATGCGGGTTTCCAGGCGAGGAAGCGGACGACCACCAGCGCGGCGACGATCAGGGTGACGTTGAAGCCGTAGACCAGGGCGGCCTCGCGGGGCCAGTCGGTGGCGCGGGTGGTGCGGTACCAGTTGTCCTGCGGCCACCAGGCAAGCAGCAACCAGGCGATAGCGACCACCGCCCAGGCCGTGAGCTGTGGCGGGCGGGCCGGCTGGACGCGTTGCAGCACCGGGCCGCCGAGGAACAGGAAGGCCATGCCCGCGCCGAAGCCAGCCCACTCGAAGACGTACAGCAGTTGGAAGAGCACCGCCCAGGGCGAGGGCACGCCCGTGACGTCGGTGGAGCCGGGCCAGAAGAGATCGGTCAGGGCGGAGGCGGCGATCCCGAACGCCAGGGTGGTCAGGACGGCGGCCGTCCCGTGCCGGGAGGGGGCCTCGCCGCCCGCGGTGCGGGCCGGGCGGTACCCGGCCTTGGCGGAGCCGCGCGACCGCACCCCGGCCTTGGCGGAGCCCGCCCGGGCGGGCGCGCCGGCGCGGGCGGTCGGCTGGGCGGTGTGCTCGCGCGGGGCTGGCAGCGGCAGGGCGCGGCGGTCCAGCTTGCCCGCCCGGGTGCGGGGCAGGGTGGTCAGCGGCACCACCGCGTCCGGGATCAGCCGCTCGGGCAGCCGCTCGGCGAGGTACGCGCGCAGGGCCCAGCCCTCGGCCACACCGTCCGCGGCCGGGCGGCCCCCGAGCGGGCCGCCCTCCGCCGCCGGGCCGTCCCCGGCGGAGCCGCGCTCCGCCGCCGGGCCGCCGGTCACCACGTAGGCCACCGGCCGGAGTTCACCCGAGGCCGTCCTGATCCGACTGACCGCGCTCTCCCGGACGGCCGGGTGGCCGCGCAGCACCGCCTCGACCTCGGCCAGCTCGGCGGCGGCCGCGGACTCGTCGGCGCTGCCGGAGCCGGGAGCGTCGGCACCGGCGCGGCCCAGGTACTCCAGCATCCCGTCGGCGCGCAGCCGTCCGATGTCGCCCGTGCGGTAGATCCGGCCGCCCTGGTCCAGCTCGGTGGAGACGAAGCGGGCGGCGGTGAGCTCGGGCCGGTTGAGGTAGCCGCGCCCGACACCGGGGCCGGCGAGGCAGATCTCGCCGGGCCGGCCCTGCGGTACCGGCCGGCCGGCCGCGTCCAGCAGGTGCACCCGGGTGCCCGGGAACGGCCGCCCGATCAGCGAGATCAGCTCGGCGTGCTCGGGCGCCTCGGCCAGGGACGAGCTGTCGAAGTACGTACTGTCCACCGCGGCCTCGGCCACGCCGTACACGTTGACGTGGCGCACCCCGGGCCCGAGGTAGCGCTGCAGGCGCAGTTGCTCGTCCAGGTACCACTTCTCCGCGCCCACCGACAGCAGCCTGACCCGGCCCAACTCCAGTCCGCGCGGCAGCAGATGGGCGAACAGTCGGCGCAGTGTGTGGACGTTGGTCTCCATCACCGTCACCGATTCGCGCAGGATCAGCTCGTGCAGTTCGGAGATCTCGGCGGTGCGGTCCAGCGTGAAGTTCCGCCGGGCCATCACCAGGGTGCCGCCGGTGCCGAGCGCGCGGATCCAGTCCGCGGTGAAGACGTCGAACTCCAGCGTCGCCGTCTGCAGGAAGCGGTCGGTGGCACGGAGCCGGTAGACCGATTGCCAGCCGCGGTACGCGTGCAGCAGGTTGCGGTGCTCGATCAGTGCGCCCTTGGGCACCCCGGTGGAGCCCGAGGTGTAGAACACGCAGGCCAGATCGGCCCCTTGGACCCGGATGCCGAGCGGGGCCGCCGGATGGGCGGCGATCGCCTGGGCCGAGGTGTCCAGGCACAGCACCGTGCGGCTGCTGGCGTCCGTGAGCCGTACCCGGTACGCCTCCTCGGTGAGCAGCAGCAGCGGATCCGCTTCGGAGAGGACGTGGCGGACGGTCGGATCGGGGCCGGTCGGCTCCAACGGCACGTACGCGGCACCGGACTTGAGCACCGCGAGCAGCGCCGTCAGCAACTCTGGGCCGCGGCCCAGTGCGACCGCCGCCAGGTGGCCGGGGCCGAGGCCCAGCTCGGCCAGGTGCCGGGCCAGCCGGTTGGCCCTGGCGTCCAGCTGCGCGTAGCTGAGCCGCTCCTGGCCGCAGACCACGGCGAGTGCCTCCGGCGTCCGGCGGGCGTGGTCCTCGAACAGCTGGTGGACGGCCTGTGCCTCCCCGAACGGCGTTGCCTCACTGTCCATCGCTAGCTCCCTCCCATCTCGACGGAACCGGTGCCGATGGCAACCGGATCCTCCCCGCCCCACTGACAGTGTGCGGCCAGATCGGCTGAGTGATCCTCCTCGGGTACGGACTAGTTGCACAGCTGTCACCAGTTCGGAACGGTCCGTGGCCAAGTGTCGCGAGATCATGGCCGATCGGCGCCGTTCGGGCAGGGCGGCGGGAGGGATGACCGAGGGAGCCCCGCCACCCGGTGGAGGTCCGAGCGGCCTCCACCGGGACGGTCGGGCAGCGGTCAGGCGTCGGACGGCCTGGTGCCGATGACGACGGTGGCGTCCAGCTCCCTGCAGGCGGCCACCCGGGTGGTCAGGCCGCCGGCGGCGAAGGCCGCGGCGGTCCGCAGGGCCTGGCGCTCGCTCGTCTCCATCAGCAGGCTGCCGCCCGGGACAAGCCAGCCGGCGGCCTGCGCGGCCACCCGGCGCTGGACGTCGAGACCGTCAGCGCCGCCGTCGAGCGTCACCAGCGGCTCGTGGTCGCGGGCCTCGGGCGGCAGGAACCGGATCTCCTCGGTGGGGACGTAGGGCGCGTTGACGACCAGGACATCGACCCTGCCGCGGAGGGTGCCGGGCAGCGGTTCGTAGAGATCGCCTTGGTACACACGGCTGTTGGCACCGGTGAGATTGCGCCGGGCGCACCGCACCGCGGCGGGCTCGATGTCGGCGGCGTGCAGCTCGATCCCGTCCAGGGAGGAGAGCAGTGCGGCGCCCACCGCGCCCGAACCGCAGCAGAGGTCGACCACCACGGCACCGGGCCGGGCGAGCGCGGTGGCCTGCTCGGCCAGGAACTCGGTCCGGCGGCGCGGCACGAAGACCCCGGCGTCGACGGAGATCCGCAGACCGCGGAACTCGGCCCAGCCCAGGACGTGTTCGAGGGGAAGGCCGACCACCCGGCGGTCCACCATGGCGGCGAGCTCGACCGGGGTGCGGGCGGTGGAGATGATCAGCCGCGCCTCGTCCTCGGCGAAGACACAGCCGGCGGCGCGCAGCCTGGTGGTGATGGTGGAACGGAGCGGAACTGACGAGAAGACCGACACGGAAACCCTTCGGGAAGCCTTCTGGGCGCTCCCGCGGTCCGCTACTTCTGCTTCGGATCGACCGCGCGGCCGTGCGATGGGAGCACCCGACCTGACACAGCGGTAATTGGTCCCACCTCCTCGGGTCGTCAACTGCGTCCAGTGCTGGACGAAGAGAAACAGTACAGGACGGCCACCCCTGCCGTGGACCCGGTCCACGGCAGGGGTTCGCGTCGGTCAGGCCGGCAGCTGGGCCTCGACGGCGGCGACCAGCTCGGCCGACTCGGGCTCGGTGCGCGGACGGAAGCGGCCCACCACGGTGCCGCTCGGGCTGATGATGATGGCCGAGGCGGGTAGCGGTGGGGGAAGGCGATCCATTCGTCGTGCATCTCGAACAGCACGGCGGTGACCGGTCGCAGGAGCGCGTCGTCGTCGGGGAAGACCTGGACGACGTCGGTGCGGCGTTTGATCTCGCGGTCGATCCGCGTCAGATCTCGGGGGCCGCAGGGTCAGATCGCGGGCCGGTAGAAGAAGGTCTTGCGATGCGTGATCTTGCCGTCCACGAGTACGTAGGTGTCGGCGAACTGCTCGTCCAGCGGGTCGCCGTTGATGGATTCACCCCGGAACCGGCCCCAGCAAGCGGCGGCTTCGTAGCCCGCCGTCACGTGGTCCACCGCGTGGCGGCCGGACGCGATGATCCGCTCGTGGGTGTAGAAGTGGCTGATCCGGGCGAGGCCCTTGAGCGGCTCGTAGCCGGGCCGTTCGTAGACGGCATCCTTGGCGAAGACCCCGCTCAGGCCCTCCCAGCAGCGGTTGTCCACGACGTGGAACAGTTGGCGGATCAGGCCCTCGGCCGAGAGCGTGCCAGACATGGTGGCGGTCCTGCTTCTTTCGTCGTCAGGGATCACGAGATCAACTCCGGGGGTCGGGTCGGCCCGAAGGAGGCCGGCCAGGAACTTGGGGTCGGGCAGCAGACCGGGCAGTGGCGAAGCCGGCCACCTGGTCACCCGCGTTGAGCAGTACCTGGGTGACCGGGTCCGGGCCCTGCTGACTGCCGCCGGTGACCGGTACCTGGTCCGTCGTGACCGACGCGCCGGTCGCGCAGGCTGGCTGGGCCGGTGCCTCGCGCACCGACGGCGCACCCCCGGTCGGTGCAGAGCCACCCCGGGGTGGAGCGGGTGTGGCTCATCCGATCTCCGCCGACCGAGCCTGCCGGCCCGGGAAGTCCACCTTCAGGTCGAGCAGTCCGAGGGCTTCGAGCACCTCGATGAGGCCCGCCCGGTCGTCCTGGCCACGGCGCATGGTGGTCAGGACGGTCGCGGCGGTGCCGGACTCCTCGACGCTCTGCCGCAGTGCCGGGGCGAGCACCGGGTGGGCGCTGACCTCGACCAGTACGTCATGGCCCGTCAGCAGCTCGGCGGTCGAGTCGGCCAGCAGGACGGGCTGCCGCAGGTTCTGGGCGAAGTAGCCCGCGGTGGCCTGCCGCCAGTCGAGCGCTTGCCCAGTGACCGAGGAGATCATCGGGATCCGGCCGGGCCTGGGGGTGAGCTCACCGATGGCCCGTTCGAGGTCCGCCAGGATCGGATCGATCGCCGGGCTGTGGGCCGGCAGGTCGACCCGGACCATCGCACAGAGCACGTCCGCGGCCTGGAGGTTGGCGACGATGGCCTCCAACTCGGACCGGTCACCGGCCAGCACGGTGGTCCGCGGCCCGTTCCGCGCGGCGACGGACACGCTCCCCTCGAGTCCGCGCAGGTGCTCCGAGAGGTCGGCGGCCGAGAGCTCCACCACGGCCATACCGCTGTTCGGGCTGGCCACGCGACGTTGCTGATCGCTGTAGTGGTGGACGAGCCGGACCGCGTCCGGCAGGTCGAGGATGCCCGCGATGACGCTGGCGGCGATCTCGCCGATGCTGTGGCCCGTGACGGCACCCGGTCGGACGCCCGCCTCCTCCAGCCAGCGGGCGATGCCCACTTGGATGGCGAAGATGATGGGCTGCATGACGCCGACGTCGTCCGTCCTGGCTTCGGGTTCGTCGAGGAAGAGCTCGCGGACGAGGGACCAGCCGGTGTGCCGGGCCAGCTCGCTGTCGCACTCCTCGAGGACCGAGCGGAAGGCGGGTTCGGTGCGGAACAGATAGCCCGGATGCGGCTGGACGAAGCTCAGGCCCCGTGCGGGCAGCGGGCCGTGCAGGAGCAGCGAGTCGTAGCCGACCGGGAGGAAGAAGTCCCGGTCACCGAGGGCGAGTCGGCGGTCGTCGGCGGTCTCCAGGACGGCGAATCCGCTGAAGCCGGTGGCCTGGTCGAGCAGGGCCGGGTGCAGGGGGTGGTCCTGGCACTCGGCCCGGTACTGCTCGGGCAGGTCGAGTCACCTTGTGCTCGGTCTGCCGCAGGGCGATGTCCACGCTCTCCAGCGAGCAGAGCTCACGCAGAGCTGCCAGATCCTGCTGCGGCGCGGGTGCGGTGTGCGGCCTGACGCCGACCGTGCCCTGGACGTGCACCGTCCAGTGGTCGCTCGCCGGGTCGTGACTGGCGACGGTGAACTCGGCCTGCAGGTCGTCGAGTTCGCGGATGGTGGTGTGCGCGGTACGTGGGGTGCCTTCCTGCACCAGCAGCGGGACGAGGAAGGTGACGTCGCGGAGCTCGGTGACCGGCCGGCCGAAGTGCAGCGAGGCGGCGGCGCGGGCCATCTCCAGGTAGGTGGTTCCGGGGACGATCGCCTCTCCGAGCAGCTTGTGCTCGGAGAGCACCCAGTGCAGCTCCACGGCCGGCTCCTGGAGGGCGGGACGCTCGGGCCGGTGGTGCAGCCGCTGGAGATGGCGCAGGCGCAGCAGGAGGAGCCGGGCACGCGGAGCATCCGGCACTGGACCGAGGCCTGGGGCCAACTCGTCCCGGCGGACCGGGATCCGGGTGACGCCAGCGAGCGCCGCCGGGCCTCGCTCTACAGCCTGGAGGGGCTGGCCGCCGCGCAGGAGCTCTCCGACCGGCTGAAGATCTCGGTCCAGTCGGTGGTGCTCGGCGTCGGCGCGCTCGCGCTGTCCCGGCTCAAGCGGACCGAGCAGGTGACCTTCGCGCTGATGGCCGCCAACCGGCTCGACGCCCGGTGGGTGCCGCTGGTCAGCTCGCTCAACCAGTTCGCCCCGGTCACCATCACGGTCGACGAGGAGGCCGCCCCGCTGGAGTACCTGCGGGCCTGCTACGTCCAGTGCATGACGGCGTACGTGAACGGCTGCTACGACGTCGACGCGCTGAAGGAGAGCCTCCGGCAGGCCGGCCGGCCGGAGTCGGACCCGACCGCCTTCGGCAAGCACTACAACTTCCTCGGTGACGTGGATGCCGAGCCCGCCGCGGGGTCGGCCCTGCGCACCGGGATCGAGTGGCGTCCGTCCACCCAGCGGTCCGGGCCGAACTTCCACCTGGCAGTGGCCACCGGGAAGGGGATCCTCATCGGAGTGGGCGCGAGCCGCGACTATCTCGAAGGGAATCTCCCGGCCGTTCTCGCGGCCTCGATCGAGGCTGGTCTGATAAATATCTCCAAGGGCTCCGAGAGCTCCCTGGTCGATGTTTCGCTGGACAATCCATGGCGGGTTGTCTGAGGGGCAGCAGATGCGGGGGGAAATTGCTTCCCCCCGCACGTCGGCTGCTCACAACTGGGTCGAGCCAGTTCTAGAAGCCTGCGCAAATGCCGCGAAGCTGCTTCTTCATGATTAACACCTCCTTGTCCGTGGTGACTATAGCCACAGGCAGCCGGGAGGCGGAAGAAAAATCTGGATAAGGCCTAGGAAAGACGATTAGGGTTTCGCTCATGATGGATTCGTACGCCGACCCGGGAACTCCGGATCACCGGAGCGCCGCGCGTTACCTGTGGTGGCTGACCATGAGCCAGCGCCGGCGGGTGGCGGGCGGCGCGGTGATCGGCACCCTCTGGATGGTCTGCCTCATGCTGCCGCCGTACCTCATGCAGCGAGCGATCGACGACGGGCTCCAGCCGGGGAGGACCGGAGTCCTGGTCGGCTGGGTGGCCGCGCTGGTCGGCGCCGCGCTGCTCAACGCGTGGCTGGGCATCATGCGCCACCGCATCATGACGCGCGTCCGGATGGACGCCACCTTCCGGACGATCAAGGTCGTGGTCGCGCACTCCACCCGACTGGGCGCCGAACTGCCCCGGAAGCTCTCGGTCGGCGAGGTGGTCAGCATCGGGACGGGCGACGTCGCGCAGATCAGCCAGACGCTGACGATCACCGGACCGGGCGTCGGCGCAGTCGTCGCCTACCTGGTGGCGGCCGCGCTGCTGCTGTCCGTCTCCGTCCCGCTCGCCGTGGTGGTCCTGCTCGGGGTGCCGCTGCTCGCGGTAGTGGTCGGGCCGCTGCTGGAGCGCCTCCAGGGCGCGGAGTCCAAGTACCGCGAGCAGCAGGGTGCGCTGACGGCCCGGATCGGGGACATCGTCGGCGGCATGCGCGTGCTCAACGGCATCGGCGGCAAGGAGTTGCTGGCCGGCCGCTACCTGCGCGGCTCGCAGGCCCTGCAGGCCGAGGGCTACCGGGTCGGTGCCGTGACCAGCTGGATCCAGGCGCTCTCGGTCGGCCTGCCCGCCCTCTTCCTAGCCCTGGTGACCTGGCTGGCCGCCCGGATGGCCGCCGAGGGCACCATCACGATCGGCACGCTGGTCGCCGTCTACGGCTACGTGGCCGTCCTGGTGGTGCCGGTCTCCAACTTCATCGAGGGCGGGTACGACCTCACCAGGGGCCTGGTGGCCGCCGGGCGGGTGGTCCGGATGCTCGGCCTGAAGCCCGCAGTCGAGGACGCCGCGACGGTCCGGCCGGCTCCTGACGCGCCGTCAAGCCTGCACGACGCCGAGACCGGTGTGGAGCTGGCCCCGGGCCGGCTGACCGCGATCGTCAGCGCCCGCCCGGCCGAGTCCGCGGCCGTGGTCGACCGGCTCGGCAGGTACCGCGGATCCGCCGCGACCTGGGGCGGGGTTCCGCTCGCGGACGTCGCCCTGGCCGAGGTCCGCAGCCGGATCGTGGTGGCGGACAACGACGCCGACCTCTTCTCCGGCCCGCTGAGCGCCGTAGTCGGCGGCCGGTCCGAGCACACCGGCCCGGCCATCGCCCAGGCCGTCCGGGACGCCGCCGCGGAGGACATCGTGCAGGCCCTGCCCGACGGTCTGGACACCCCCGTCCAGGCGCAGGGCAGCAACCTCTCCGGCGGGCAGCGCCAGCGGCTGCGGCTCGTCCGCGCCCTGCTGGCGGACCCGGAGGTGCTCCTGCTGGTCGAGCCCACCTCCGCCGTGGACGCCCACACCGAGGCGGCCATGGCCGCCGGGCTGCGCCGGGCGCGGGCCGGGCGCACCACCGCCCTCACCTCGACCTCCCCCGTCCTGCTGGAGCAGGCCGACACCGTCTGCTACCTCGTCGACGGCCGGCTGGTGGCGGCGGGCCCGCACCGGGTGCTGCTCGCCTCGGAGCCCGGCTACCGCGAGCTGGTGGCACGCGGTGACCACGAACCCGCCACCGAGTCCACGCCCGCCGAGGAGGCCGTCCGATGACCGCTCAGACCGAGGCCGCCCCGGGGCGGCTCCCGATCGCCGAGCCGGCCGAGGCCCGCCGGGCCGCCGTGCGCCTGGTGCGCCAGGACGGCCGCGCGGTCACCGCGATGCTGATCCTCAACGGACTGGCCGCGGCCGCCGGGCTGGGCGGCCCCTGGCTGCTCGGCCGGATCATCGACGACGTCAGGGGCGGAGCCGGGGCCGGACACGTCGACCGGCTCGCCCTGGGCATCCTCTGCTTCGCGCTCGCACAGCTGTTCCTCGGCCGCTTCGCCCGCTACGCCGCCCACCGCTTCGGCGAGCGGACCTTGGCGCGGATCCGCGAGCGGTTCGTCGACCGCTCCCTCGCCCTGCCCGCCTCGGTGGTCGAGCGCGCGGGCACCGGTGACCTGATGACGCGCGGCACCGCCGACGTCGCCACCGTCGGCACCACCCTGCGCGACGCCGGGCCCGAGGTCTCCGTCGCGCTCGTCCAGGTCCTCCTCATCCTGGCCGCCATGCTCGCGGTCAACCCGTTCCTCGGCATCTGCGGGGTGCTCTGCCTGTCCGGGATCTGGTTCGCCACCCGCTGGTACCTGCGCCGTGCCCACGCGGGCTACCTCGCCGAGGGCGCCGCCAACTCCGCGCTCGCCGAGATCCTCACCTCCACCGCGGCCGGCGCCCGCACCGTCGAGGCGCTGAGCCTCCAGGAGCGCCGGATCGCCGCCGCCGCCGAGGCGGTCGAGCGCTGCCGGGTCACCCGCACCCACACCCTCAACCTGCGCACCGTGCTCTTCCCGGTAGTCGAGTTCTCGTACATCGCCCCGGTCGCGGGCATCCTGCTGCTCGGCGGCGCCCTGCGCGGCAGCGGCGCGGTCACCACCGGCGCGGTGGTCGCCTGTGCCCTCTACTTCTGGAAGCTCGCCGAGCCGCTGGACAAGGTGCTGCTCTGGCTCGACCAACTCCAGCGCAGCAACGCCTCCTTCGCCCGGGTCGAGGGCATCGGCCAGGTAGACGCCCCGGTCGTGACCGGCGGCGGTGAGCCGGTGGACGATCGGATCGACGTGGTCGGCGTCCGGTACGCCTACCAGGGCGAGCGGGACGTCCTGCACGGGGTCGACCTCACCGTCCACCCGGGCGAGCGGCTGGCGGTGGTCGGCCCCTCCGGTGCCGGGAAGTCCACCCTGGGTCGGCTGCTGGCCGGAGCGGAGGTGCCGCGCACCGGCCGGGTGACGGTGGGTCAGGTTCCGGTCACCGAGCTGGACCCGGCGCAGCTGCGCAGGCACGTCGTCCTGGTCTCGCAGGAGCACCACGTCTTCCTCGGCACCGTCCGGGACAACCTCCTGATCGCCGCGCCCACTGCCACCGACCAGGAGCTGCACGCGGTGCTGGCCGCCGTCGACGTCGACTGGATGGACGAGCTGCCGGACGGGCTGGACACCGAGCTCGGCGCCGGCGGGCACCGCCTGGACGCCCAGCAGGCCCAGCAACTCGCCCTGGCCCGCGTGGTCCTGGCCGATCCGCACACGCTGATCCTGGACGAGGCGACCTCCCTGCTCGACCCGACCACGGCCCGGCACACCGAGCGCTCCCTGGAGGCCGTGCTCAAGGGCCGCACCGTGATAGCCATCGCCCACCGCCTGCACACCGCCCACGACGCGGACCGGGTGGCGGTCATGGACGGCGGCCGGGTGGCCGAACTGGGCAGCCACAGCGAGCTGTTGGCGGCCGGCGGCGGGTACGCGGCGCTGTGGAAGTCCTGGCACGGCGCCTGAGCGCGCATCCCACCCCTCTTGACCCCTCTCGTCCCGACCAGTAGGAGCGGAACCCCATGCGCTCGGCACCACCGCAGACGGCCCAGAGCTGGGTCCGGCCGATTCCCGGCCGGACCGAGCCCGGCGGCCTCCGGCTCTTCTGCTTCCCGTACGCCGGGGCCGGTGCCTCGGTCTTCCGGGGGTGGGGCGCCGGACTCCCGGAGGGGGTGGAGGCGTTCGCCGTGCAGCTGCCGGGCCGGGAGGACCGCTTCTTCGATCGGCCGATCGCGGACCTGGACGAGCTGCTGGACGCCCTCGTCCCGGCCCTGCTCCCGTACCTGGACCGGCCGTTCGCCTTCTTCGGGCACAGCATGGGCGCCATCGTCAGCTGGGAGCTCGCCCGCCGGCTCCAGCGTGAGCAGGGGCTGGAGCCGGTCCGGGTCATGGTGTCCGGCTGCCGGGCACTGCCGTCCCACGAGTCCCGGAAGCTGAGTGAGCTCGACCTCTCCGACGAGGAGTTGATCAATGAGCTGCGCCGTCTCAACGGCACGCCCGAGGAGCTGCTGCAGAACCCGGACTTCGTCACCTTCATCCTGCCGACCTTCCGGGCCGACCTCTCACTCTTCGCCGGTTACGTCTACCGCCCGGGCGAGTTGCTCAGCTGCCCGGTCTCGGCCTTCGGCGGCGACGCGGACCCCAGGGTCAGCGTGGAGCACCTCGACGGCTGGGCGGAGCTGACCACCGGCCGGACCGAGGTGGAGATCTTCCCCGGCGGTCACCTCTTCCTCAACGCCGAGCGGGAGAGCGTGCTCCGGAGCATCTCCCGGGCACTTCCGGCCGTCGGCCACTGACCAGTACTTTCCGAACTCAGGGGGCTCGCGTGGAGACAGTGTGGCGCGTCGTCCAGGCTCAGGTGGAGCGGACGCCCGGGGCCGTGGCCGCCCGGGCCGCGCGGACCTACACCTACCGTGACGTCTCCGCGTTGGCCGGAGACCTCGGCGATCGGATCGCGGCGAAGGTCCGGCCGGGCTCCCTGGTGGCGCTCGACGCGTCCAGCCGGTTCAGCGGGGCCGTCGGCATCCTCGCCGCGATCGCCGCCGGCTGCGCCGTCCTGCCGCTCGACCGGCAGAGCCCGGCGGCCAGGCGCGCCCGGGTCCTCGACGACGCCCGCCCCGCCCTGCTGCTGCGCGAGCTGGCCGAGGCCGAGTTCGCACTGGAGGAGAGCGGCCTCCCGTCGCCGCCGGGGCAATAGTCGACGCGCTTCCCCTGACGGCCAACGGCAAGCTCGACCGGGCGGCGCTGCCGGCGCCCCGGCGTCGGCCGACCGGGGGGCCGACGGCTCCGCGCGACGCGACCGAGGCACTGCTCTGCTCCTTGTTCGCCGACGTGCTCACCGCACCCGGCATGGGGATCCACGAC
This sequence comes from Kitasatospora cystarginea, assembly GCF_039533515.1. Taxonomy (NCBI): domain Bacteria; kingdom Bacillati; phylum Actinomycetota; class Actinomycetes; order Kitasatosporales; family Streptomycetaceae; genus Kitasatospora; species Kitasatospora cystarginea. The sequence continues at coordinate 155,426 of NZ_BAAATR010000010.1, forward strand.
GACTTCTTCCGGCTGGGCGGCAACTCGTTCGACGCGATCCGCCTGGTGGCCCGGATCCGTGAGGCACTGGGTGTCGCCGTGACCGTCCGGAGTCTGTTCAGCGCCCCGACGGTGGCCGCCTTCGCCGAACTGCTGGCCCACGGAGCCGACGGAGACCCGTTCTGGGGATAGCGGGGAGCCCCCGGGGCCGGATTCGGGCGGTCTCAGTCCGAGAGCCCTGTCCATCCACATAGGCGTGCTGTCAACGAGCAGCGCCTTGCCTTGTGGTCGGCCAGCGAGCCGGGCTGCCCGTCCAGGGTGCGCAGCGGGATGTCGTACAGGCTCACGGGTGTTCTCTTCGGTAGGTGTTCGCCGGAGCGGACAACCGCCCGTCCGGCCCCGGTGTTCCCGCTCGGAGGCCGGCGGCGGACGGTCCGGGCGCCGCGCTCCCCGCGAGGGACGGCGAGCGGACCCGCCCGCTCCGCCGAGGCCGCGGGAAACGGCATCCAGGATGCCGCACGGGCGCCGGAGCAAGGCGCCCGGGCGGCTGCCGCGGACCGTGACGCGGGTCGCGACCGGCCGGGGGGCGGCGCGGGGAGGCTCAGGCGGTGTCGGCCAGGTCCGCCTTGACGGCGGCGAGCAGGGGGCCGGCCGACTCCTCGCTGAGATAGAAGTGGCCGCCGGGGAAGGTGCGGACGGAAGTGGTCGAGCGGGTCACGGCGGACCACAGCCGGAGATCGTCGATCGAGTAGATGTCGTCCTCCCCGCCGAGCACGCTGACCGGGCAGTCCAGCAGCGGGCCGTCGGGCCGGCGGAAGGAGTCGCAGATCGCGTAGTCGGCGCGCAGCACCGGCAGGATGACGCCCAGCAGGTCGGGGTCGGTGAGCACGGCTTCGGGCGTGCCGCCCATCTGCCTGAGGTCGGCCACGAGCTCCTGGTCGGACCAGTCGGACCGGCCCGGCTTCGCGGGCGCGGTACCCGGCCCGCCGCAGCCGCTCACCAGCAGCCGCGCGGGCGTACGGTCGCCGTGCCGCCGGGCGGCCGCCGCCAGTCCGTACGCGAGCAGGCCGCCCATACTGTGCCCGAACAGCGCGTACGGGCGGTCGAGGTACGGCCGTAGACCGCCGTACAGCTGCTCCACCGCCTGCCGGTAGTCCGTCAGGTGGGGCTCGGCGAACCGCGATTCACGCCCCGGCAGCTGGATCGGCAGGATCTCGATGTCCTCGGGAAGGAGGGTGGGCCAGTCCCGGAAGAAGGACGGGCCGCTGCCCGCCGGGTGGAAGCACAGCAGACGGAGCCGGGCCGCCGGGCGCGCGGTGTGGCTGCGGGCCCAGGCGCCGGTGTGTGCGGAGGTGGTTGCGGTGGCGGGATAAGTCGACATCGGTGGTGTGTTCCGGTCTCGTGCGGAAGTGGAGTGCCCGGGCGGGTGGCCCGGGACTCGGAGACTACGGGATCACCGGGCCCGTGCCATGACCTCGGCCGGACCGGCGGGACGCATGTCGGTCCAGTCGGCCCCGATGCGGTCGAGACGGGACCGCCGGGTGACGGGCCGTCAACAGGCCCTCAACGGGCCGTCAGTTCGGCCATCAACCGGGCGGGGACCGGCACGGGGCCGCCGTGCCGGTCGGCCGCTCGCAGCAAAGCCCCGCCGATTGCGTCGAGTTCCAGCGGGCGGCCCGCCTCGGCGTCGCGCTGCATCGACGACTTGCTGCCGGCCGGGAACGCGTCGTAGAGCGCCAGGGCCTTCGTGGGGTCTGCCGGCGCACCGCACGCCTCGCTCACCGCGGCGGCCTCAGCGACCAGGGCAGCCAGCTCCTCGCGGTGCCCGGTCCGCACGTCGCCGACGGTCAGCCCGTACCTGGTGGTGAGCAGGGCGAAGGGTGCGAGGAAGGCGAGCTTGGCCCAGAGCGCGGCGGTCTCGTCCTCGACCACTCGGGTGCGTACACCCGCGCCATCCAGTACCGCGGCCAGCGGGCGGAGGAGTTCGGGCGCCCCGGCCAGGTCGATCTCCGTGAACGGGCTGCCGTGCTCGATGACACCGGGTGCGGTGCGGGTCGATTCGACCCGGATCACACCCGGGGCCACCCGACGCGCGCCGTAGCGCTCGCGCAGTGCGTCCGGATGCTCGATGCCGTTGAGCAGCGGCACCACCAGGCCGTCGCCCAGCACCCCGGCCGGAATCCGCTCCAGCGCCGCGTCAAGGACGGTGTGCTTGACGGCGATCAGGCACAGGTCCACCGGTTCGCGCAGCTCGGTCTCCGCCTCGACGTGGGCGGTGAAGTCGCCGAACTGCCTGCTGCGGACCCGGAATCCGTCCTGCCGAAGGGCCTGAGCGGTCGTCTCCCCGGCCACGCAGACCACCCGGTGACCGGCCCGGGAGAGCAGGGCGGCCAGCAGGCCGCCGACACCTCCCGGGCCGAGTACCGCGACGGTCCACGGGCGCGGAGAGAGGCCGTCGGAGCGGGAGGTTGAACTGGAGAGCGGAGCAGCCACTGTGCCGAAGTCCTTCCAGGCTGGGTCGACTCGGGAGCGTGTAGCGGGTGTCGGGCGGGGGAGTCCCACCGGGCGCCCGCCTCGTCGAGTACCGCGCCGGCCCTGGGCGGTGGCCATCGGACGTACGGACGACGGGCGGGGCTCCCGCGGAGCCCGGCGGGTCGACACCCGTCCGACTCCCCGTCGCGGTCCGGACCGACGAGGGAGAGCGGGACGGGTTGCCGCCCTGGGCCCTGCGGCGATCATCCGGGACATCCTGAATCCGAGTCAATCCTAGGGTTTCCTACGTCTGATCCAAGGTCTAACTTGGGGTGAGTGACCCTTGATGACCTGCGTGTCTATGTGGCGGTGTGCCAGAGCGGAAGCCTGAGTGCCGTCGCCCGGGAGCTTTCCTGTACCCAGTCCGCGGTGAGCCAGCACGTGAAACGGCTGGAGCGGGAGACCGGTACCCGCCTGCTGGAGCGTCAGCCGCGCGGTGTCGTCCCCACCCCGGCGGGCCGCCTCCTGCAGGCGGCGGCCGCGGAGGGCCTCGCCGGCCTCGACCTCGCGCTGCGCCGCATCGACGAACTGGCGCGCGGCGAGGTCGGATCGGTGCGGGTGGCGACGGGCGCGACCACCGTGCGGCACTTCATGTCGGAGGCCGTCGTCGCCTTCCGCAGGCGCTATCCCGAGGCGAGCCTGGAGTTCCAGACGGAGACCTCGAGCCGCAGGTGCTTCACCGCCCTCGCGGCCAACGACATCGACCTCGCCTGGATCACCATCGGTGCTCCGGTCCGGGGCATCGAACAGCACCCGGTGGTCGAACTGCCCTGGGTGCTGGCCGTACCGGCCGGTGATCCGCTCGCCGGCCGGTCCCGGGTCGAGGCCGCGGACCTCGCCGACATCCGGCACATCAGGTTGCCGGAGAACTCCTCCGCCAGGGCCCATCTGGACACGGCCTTCGCGGAGCTGGGCATCCGGATCAGCCCCGAACCGAGCGTCGCCGACTGGGACACCGCGGTCCTGCTGACCGAGCTCGGCCTCGGACACGCCATCGTCCCGGCGCTGCCCAACCAGAAGCTCCAGGACGCTGGAACCGGCCCGCTGCGGTTCATCCCCATCCCCGACCTGCCGCGCCTGGCGGTGGGCTGGGCGGTACGCCGCTGGGAGGCCCTCACCCCGCTCGCCCGGAGCTTCGCCGACACCGTCAGCAGTACCCACCGGCGGTGAGTGGGACCTTCGGCAGCGCGAACACGCCCGCGAGAAGGACGAGTTGACGAGTCGCGGACGGCAGGCCGAACGGCCCGACCCCGCGCGGGGTCGGGCTGCTCGGACAGATCGTGGCGTCAGCGGGTCGCCGCCGCCAGGCCGTTGGCCCAGAGCGAGTCCACCCGGCGCTTCTCGGTGGCGTTCGGGTACGGGTTGGTGCAGGAGGGGCCGGGACCGCCGCCGGACATCAGCTCACTGCACGGGCCCGAGTAGTGGTCCGGCAGGCCGAGCACGTGCCCGGTCTCGTGCGCGACGATCCGGGTGGGGTTGAACTGCCGGGCCTGGCTGTAGTCGAGGAAGACGTAGCCCTGGCCGTGGCCGTCGGTGTCGGCGTACGAGCCGCGCGAGTCGTTGCCCTCGTAGTAGCTGAAGTCGGCGTTGCTGCCCGCCCGGAGCTGGATGTTGCGCTCCGAGCTGTTCCAGATCTGCGCGCTGGAGGCTATCTGGCTCGCGAAGGACGGTGCGTTGCTGGGGTCGTAGGTGACGACGACCGCCTTGAGGAACGGCTGTGCCGCCTGCTTGGCCAGCGCGGACTTCATCACCGCCTGGTAGAAGGCCTTGTTGGCGGCGGCCTCCGCGGCCGAGCCGGTGTACGAGGAGGCGGTGTATCCCTGGCGTGCCGTGGTGTCGGCACTCGCCGCGGAGGCGGGGGCGGCGGCGAGGCCGCCCGCCAGCGCGAGTCCGAGCGCAGCGGACAGGGCAAACTTGGAGAGTTTCATGTGGGGGACTCCATTCGCGAGTTCCACGATCGCTGTGGGGCAACGCCGTGGTCATCGGGTGAACCGGTGCTGCACAGAGCTTGGTTCAGCCCGTCGAACTCGCGGATGATGTCAATGGGCGATAGCTCGGACCAATACTCCGGCTTGGGAACCCCATGGTGAACCGTTTCACTATCTGGCATGTCCCTGGCGTATAATCTGACCAGTAGTTATGCTCTCGTCGTGGAACTGGACGTGAGGCATCTGAGAGTGGTTTGCGCGATCGCGGACACCGGCAGTGTGCGAAAGGCCGCGCTGCAGCTCGGCATGACCCAGCCGTCCCTCACCACCCAGCTGCACCGGATCGAACGGACCATCGGCGGCGCCCTGTTCACCCGTGAGCAGACCGGCAGCCAGCCCACCGCACTCGGCCACTCGGTGCTCTCCCGCGCCAGGCCCATCCTCACCGAGATGGCCGCCCTGGTCTCCTCCGCCCGGCAGGAAGCCGCCGGCGGCGAGCGGAAACGGCTGCGGATCGGCAGCGTGGGCAGCCGCGCCGTCCCGGGATGGCTGCGCCGGGTCCGCGAGCGCTGCGCCGACGTCGACCCCGCCATCCACATCGACATCTCGGCCATCGCCCTGCTGCGCATGGTCGCCGACGACGAGCTCGACCTCGCCTTCGTGCACGAGAGCGAGGGCTTCCCGCTCCGCCTCCCGCCGGGCGCCGAACATCGCGTACTGGTGGCCCGGGAACCGCGGTTCGTCGCGCTCTCCGACCGGCACCCGGCCGCCGCCCGGCCCGTGGTGCACCTCGCCGACCTCGCCCAGGACACCTGGATGGTGGACCCGGCGGCCGACCACGAGTACGCGGCCCTGCGCCGGATCTTCCGCGAGGCCGGCCTGGACCCGCGCGTGGTGCAGGTCAGGGACCACGCCACCGCCGCCGAACTGGTCGCCTCCGGCGAGGCCGTACGCCCCTGTCAGCCCACCTCGGCCGCTGCTCCGGGCACCGCCGTCCGCCCGTTGCACGGCGACCCGCTCGCCGTCCGGCTGCTGCTCATCTGGCGGCCCGGCGCGCTGGCCACCGGCGCACCCGACGCCCTGCACGCAGACCTGCGCGCCGCCTACATCGACCTGGCCCGGGTCAATCCCGCCTATCTCTCCTGGCTGCTCCAGCACAACCGCAGCCTGCTGCACCTGCTCGGACCACCGCTGGAACTCAGTGCCGTACCAACGCGATCCGGAACACAGCGAAGTGACGAAAGGCCGGAACGGAATGGCGATCGACCGCATTCGGCGGATTAGGTTCGTGGGCGGAGTGGTCGTCGGAATTCTCGGACTGCTGCTGAACTTTTCGGCCACCCTCCAGCGGCTCCCGCTGAGCGAGCACCTGCCCGTGAGGTGCGCGGCCCAACTGGCCGGCATTCTCCTGATCGGCCAGGGCGCCTACCTGGTGGTCAAGTCGCGTCCCTCCTCCCGGTGACACCGGCCGCCGGCCCGGCGGCGGGAGGAGGGCAGGGTCACCAGGAGGAGGAGCTTTTGCCGGCCGTCAGCGGCGCAGCTCCCAGATCACATCGACACCGGCCCGCGCGGGAGCGCACGGTCCTCCCGGCGACGGCCTGCGCGAGATCTCGGTGAAGCCCAGCCGCCGGGCCACCGCGATGCTGGCGGTGTTGGCACTGTCGGTGTGGATCTCCAGCCGCTCGACCTCCGGCAGCGCGAACGCCTCCCGGACCAGTGCGGCGGCGGCCATCGTGACCAGTCCCCGGCCCGTCCAGCCCTGGTGGATCCAGTAGCCGATCTCCAGCGCCCCGGGGCCGATCCGCCGCATCAGTGAGCAACTGCCGACCAGCTCACCATCCGTGGTGATCGCGAAGTTGTACGCCTCGCCGTCCAGCCACCACTGCTCGCTGCGGGCGGTGTAGTCGGCCACCGCGGCGAAGTCGTGCTCGGCGGCCCAGGGCATCCACGGGAGCAGGTGCGGCAGGGCGTCGATGACCAGGCGGTCCATGGCCGCGGCGTCGTCGGCGCGCCAGCGGCGCAGCTCGACCCGGTCGTTTCTGATGATCTCGGCGGGGTGTTCCATGGCCGTGATCCTCGGCCTTCCCCGGTCCCGCGACAACTCCTTTTGCCTTGGGACCGGGGGGAGTTCGAGTGCCGGTCTTAGCTCGGGGCGCCGAAGTCCTGGGTCCACCAGGGGCCGCCGCTGCCCTGGTGGACGCCGACACCGAGCTCGGTGAACGCGCAGTTGAGGATGTTCGCCCGGTGGCCCGGGCTGTGCATCCAGGTGTCCATCACGTCGGCCGGCGTGCTCTGCCCGCGGGCTATGTTCTCGCCCCAGGTGCTCCAGCGGTAGCCGGCCGCCTCGATCCTGGGCTGCGGACCCTCACCGTCGGGGTTGGTGTGGTCGAAGAAGTTGCGGGCCGACATGTCGTCGGAGTGCCCCTGCGCGGCGGTCTGCAGCTTGGAGTTGCTCTTGACCGGCGTGCAGCCGGCCTTCGCACGCTCGGCGTTGACCAGGTCGATGACCTGCTGCTGTATCGAGGAGGTGGTCGGCGCCACACGGACGGTCGGGCTGCTGGCCGGGCTCGACGGGGCCCGGGTCGCCGTCGGGGTCGGCGACGGTGTCGCGGAGGCGCTGGGCGAGGGGGTGGCCGAGGCGGACGGGGAGGGCGCCGCGGAGGACGGAGCACTCGAGGGGGACGGTGCGGCCGGTGACGAGGGTACGGCGGCCGGCGTCGCGTCGGTGCCCAGCGAGAGCGCCGAGACGCTCTCCGGCGGGGCGGCGACCGGGTCGGCCGTCACCGTGCTCGACGGCCCCTGTGCGGCGGCGACCACACCGGCGGCGGCGGCGGTGACCGCCGCCGTACCCAGCGCGGTCACCAGCAGCTTGTGGGAGGACGCCGCCTTCGGCAGCCCCCGGCGTCCCCGTCCGGCGGCGTGCCGGTGCGCCTTGCGGGCACCGGACGCGGCGTGCGATGGGCCGGAGCCATGGGCGGAGCCGGCCGCGGCCGGGTGCGCGGAGCCGGCCGCGTGCGCGTGCGCCGAGAGGGCGTTCGCGAGCGCACCGGACATCAGGTGCCCGTGCGGGACCGGGACCAGGGCGAGGCCGGCTAGCAGCCCCTCGGCGGGGAACAGCCCGTCCCGCTGCCGCGCGCAGAAGCCGCAGTCCCGTACGTGTCGGGCGATCCGCTTGCGCCACAAGGTTCCCGGCGTCCCGTCCCAGCCCGCCGTGATCTCGGAGAGCTGCCCGCAGACCGGTACGGCGGACAGCGCCCGGACCACCACCCGGGCGTTCTCCAGCTGGTTCTTCATCCGCTGCACCCGGACGGCCGCGTGCTGCGGCGCCAGCTCCAGCGAGGCGGCCAGCTCGGTCCGGGTGAGCTGGCCGGCGGCCTCCTGCCACCACAGCGACAGCAGCTCGCGGTCGTCCTCGTCCAGCCAGCGGGTGGCCTCCGCGACCTCGCGGCGCTGGCCCGAGAGGCCGAGCCGGACGATGGTCAGCTCCACGAAGTCCGCGCTGGGATCGGCCGGTTCACAGCCACCCGGCTCGTACCCGCCCGGAACGGCCGGCTGCGCCTGGGCGCTCTGGTGGCGGCGGCGGATCTGGTTCATCGCGATGGCCACCAGCCAGGACCGGAAGCTGGCCGGCTCGCGCAGCGAGGGCAGGCCGTGCACGGCGTGCAGCATGGTCTCCTGGACCACGTCATCGGTGTCCGGGTGCCCGGAGAGCGCCCGGCCGACGATGTTGTACACCAGCGGGAGGTGGCTGCCGATCAGCTCGTCCGTGGCGCGCCGGTCACCGGCCTGCGCCTGCACCACCGTTGCCGTGCCGCAGTCCCTGTCCATCCTGTGGTCCACCTTCTCCGTCGGCCTGTCCGTACTGCCCTGTCGCACTGGGAGATCCGGTGGCCGGCGTCCGATAACGGAAATCCGGGACGGACTTCAGGTGATCGTGGTCACAGTGCAGTCCCGGTGAGCGTGGTCGATCACGCTCTGGCGGCACGGTATCCACGGGAGCCGGTGCGAGGGGTCCCGGTGCGCCAAGTCATCACCAGGGCCTCACACTTGTGTGCACGGTGGCGGGCCGTCGCGGCGCCGCGACGGCCCGCCACCGGCACCGTTCGCGGGCTCCTCAGGGCCAGAGCAGCGTACGCGACCAGGCGCCGGCGACGGCTCCCACCTCGTTGCGGGTGTAGTGGACCCGGACGTGGCGGCGGGCGGAGTCGCCCTGCCAGAACTCGACCTCCGAGGCTCGCAGGACGTAGACCGTGTGGCCCGGGGCGACCGCCTTCGGGTCGGCCTCGAGCAGCAGCTCGGCCTCCTGGGCGGCGCTGTCGTAGGCCTCGAAGGACCTGAGCGGCTCGCTCTGGTGCCCGACCAGGCAGGCCAGTCGGGACCACGGAGAGCGGCCCAGGAAGTCGAGTGCCGAATCCTCCGGTGACGCAGCCTCCACCATGCCGCGGACGCGGACCTGACGGCCCAGGAGCGGCCAGTACACCGTGAGCGCGGCCCGGGGGCGGGCGGCCAGCTGGCGCCCCTTCGGACTGTCCGCATCGGCCGCGAACACCCAGCCCGCGCCCGTCACGTCGACGTCCCGCAGTGCCAGTACCCGGGCGTCCGGGCACCCGTCGGTGTCCACCGTGGAGAGTGTGACCACCTGCGGATCCGGCACCCCGGCCTCGAACGCCCCGGTCAGCCACTCGCCGAAGAGCTCGGCCGGGTTGGTGGGCAGCCCGTCGACCGCGAAGCCGGGAAGCTCGCGGGCCATCGGCGGATGCTCCAGCAGCAGCTGCGCCAGTGCGCTGCGATCCTTGGCCTTCGCCTGCTCCGTCACCGTGACTCCCGTCCAGAAATCGTGCCGGCCCCGCGCCGACCGGCGCCAGGCTGCTCGGTCACACCCGGTCATGCCCCGTCAGGCCCGATCGCGCCGGGCCGACCGGAAGGTCAATCCCAGGTATGTACCAGGTCAAGGCTCACCCTACCCGTCGCCGGCCGTGTGCAGGGCCGCAGCCTGGAAGTCGTGCGGCGCGGGCGTGAGGGCGGGGCGCCGGGGGTGGTCGGAGCCGTGCCGCCGGCGGGTCGATTGTGTGCGGATCGAATGTCTTCCGGGGCCCGTCCGCATCCCCGGCTGCCGGCGGACAGCCGGGCCCTCGCCCTTGTGGCCGACCGGTCGTTCGTGTCCCGCGGGCGTCGGCTATCCTCCGTGCGAGGTGTTCACGGGGGGAGCGTGCGGGGGTATGGGGAAGAAACTGCCGGAAGAGCCCGGGGAACCGGTCGGCGAGATCATGCTGGACCTGGAGCCGGGCATGGAGCCGAGCTTGGAGGTCCTGGCGGGTTCCCCGGTCCGGGAAGACGAACCGGAGCCCTATCGCGGCGGTCTGGCGAGACGTCAGTTACTTCTCGGAGCGGGTGCACTGGCTCTGGTCGGCGGAGTCTGGTGGCTGAACGACGGTGCCCCGGCCGCCCCGGTGAAGTCCGCCGACCCCACCGCCCCGGCCGTCCCTCCCGGGCCCCGTCCGCTCTGGGTGCACCGCGGTGTCGCCGCGTCGAAGGTCGACCGGATCCCCGGCTCCGCCGTGCTGCCCCTCTTCGTGGCCGATGACGAACTGCTGGTGCTGGACCCGGCCACCGGGGCGGAGCGCCGCCGGATCGACCTGTCCGAGGGCGAACCCACCCCGACGCCCGGAGAGCCGTCGCCGCCGCCCGGCCTGAACCCGCCGATGGTGGTGGGCGAGCGGATCTTCGATGCCCGCAGTGGCCGGATCAGGAGCTTCCACCTCACCGACCCGGCCGCCGACTGGCAGCTGCCCTGCCCACCGGAGCTCGGCGACCCCGGGACGGTGCGGCTGCAGGACTGCGTCGACGGAGTGCTGTACGGGATGGCCTGGCAGCGGCGGCGGGTCGACGGAACGGCCCTGTTCGGGCTGTCCTCGGACACCGGCCGGACGCTCTGGAGTCACCGGCTTCCCCAGGGGACCTGGTACGAGCGGTTCTTCCCGATCGCCGGAGGCCGGCTGCTGGCCTACGGCGGGCAGGGTGAACTGTCGCTGCTGAAGTCCGGGGACACCTCGCGGTCGTGGTCGGTCCAGACCGGTGCGGACGCCTACCTGGCGGGGCTCGGGCCCGAACACGTCTACACGTCCAGCCAGTTGGGCGGAGTCCAGGCGATCCGGCTCGCGGACGGTGGCGCGGCCTGGACGATCACACCCGAGCAGGGCGACTCCTGGCGCTACCTCGGAGCGGCCCCCGCCGACGGCGACATCCTGCTGCTGCGCGACGACGGCCGGATCGACCGCCACGACCCGGCCGACGGCAAGCGGAAGTGGTCCGCGAGGGTGCCGTTCCGCCTCGACCCGCGCAGCGACCCGCTCCTGGTGGGCGACACCCTCTACGTCCCCGGTCCGGCCGACGGTGGCGTCTGCGCGCTGGACGTCCGCACCGGGCAACTGCGCTGGCAGTTCCGTGACTCCGGCCCGGGCGTGCAGGTCTGGCACCTGGGCGCCGACGGCAGCCGCCTCTTCGCCGGCCACGATGCCCAGCTGTTCGGACTGCCGCTCTGAGGTGGCGTCAGCTCCGCGAGGCGGCGGCCGCCTGCTTGATCGCCTCCCGGATGCGGAAGTAGGTGCCGCAGCGGCAGACGTTCTCGATCCGGTCGATGTCGGCGTCGGTCGGCTCGGGGTTGCGGCGCAGCAGGGCGACGGCGGTCATGATCTGCCCGGGCTGGCAGAAGCCGCACTGGGCCACGTCGTTGTCCAGCCAGGCCTGCTGCACGGGGTGCAGCCGGTCGCCGTCCGCGAGGCCCTCGATGGTGGTCACCTGCCGCCCCGCGCAGTCCTGGACCGGGACCATGCAGGGCTGGATCTCCGCGCCGTCCAGATGGCTGGTGCAGGCGCGGCAGACACCCACCCCACAGCCGTACTTGGGGCCGGTGACGCCCAGCTTGTCGCGCAGCACCCAGAGCAGCGGCATGTCGGCCGGTGCGTCGACGGTGACGGACTGGCCGTTGAGAACGAACTGGTAGCTCGGCATGGTGTGTCGGATGTTCCTCGGGAGGGTCAGAAGTCGATCGGGAAGCTGCGGGGCGAGGTCCCGGTGGCGCGGGCCCAGGCGTTGGCGACGGCCGCCGCGGCGGCTGGTAGGCCGAGTTCGCCCGCGCCGCCCGGCGGTCCGCTCGGCGGCATCAGGTGCACCGCGAACTCGGGCGGGCTGTGCCGCTGGCGGGCGTACCTGAAGTCGGCGTAACTCCCCTCGCGCACCGCCCCGTTGTCGATGTGCACACCGGCCTGCAGGGTGACCGAGATGCCGTCCATCAGCGCGCCCATCAGCTGGGCCTCCAGACCGCGCGGGTTGATCGCCCGACCGACGTCGGCGACGGCGACCGCCTTGGTGACCCGCGGCGCGGTCCGGTCGGTGGCGTCCAGCTCGACCAGGTAGGCGACGCTGGAGCGGTGTTCGGCGTGGAAGGCGACGCCCTGGGCGTGCCCGGCCGGCATCGGCCGGCCCCAACCGCCCTCCTGGACGAGCCGGTCCAGCACGGCCCGGGCGGCCGGGTCGGACAGCCGGCTGCGGCGGAAGGCCACCGGGTCCTGGCCCAGGGTGCGGGCCAGCTCGTCCATCATGACCTCGTCGGCGACCCGGACCAGGCCGGAGTAGACCGAGCGCCAGCTGCCGGTGTGCATCTCCAGCGGCACTTCGGCCAGCGACTGGCTGCTCAGCCCGAGGTCGTAGGGCAGCCTCTCGGTGAGCAGGAAGAACGCCTGCGAGAGGGTGATCCCGGCGACCGACAGGTCGAAGGCGGCGGCGGTGAGCGCCTCGCCGAGGCCGTGCCGGAAGTCGGTCCGCACGGTGGCGACCCGGTGTTCGTAGCCGACCACCTTGCCGAGTGCGTGGGTGGCCCGGATCCGGTGGTGGCTGGCCGGGCGCATCCGGCCGTGCCGCACGTCGTCGTTCCTGGTCCACATCAGCTTCACCGGCCGCCCGGCCGCCTTGGAGATCTGGGCGGCCTCGAGACCGGCGTCGAAGAACAGCCGCCGCCCGAACGAGCCGCCGCCGCGCACCACATGGAGCGTGACGGCGGAGACTGGCAGGCCGAGCTCGGCGGCGATGGTCTGCTGGGCGACGATCGGCGCCTGTGCGCCGAACCACAGCTCGGCCCGGTCCGCGCGGACGTCCGCGACGGCGGTCAGCACCTCCATCGGCGCATGGCTGACGAAGGCGAAGTCGAACTCGGCGTCCAGGTGCCGGGTGAGCAACGGCGGCAGTACGAAGGGCGGTTGGGCGTCGCGCAGCTTGCGGCGGATGTCCTCGTCGGACAGCGCGGCCAGCGGTCCGGGGTTCCAGCCGATGCTGAGCCCGGCCTTGGCCTTCATGGCCTGGTCGAAGGTCTCGGCCAGCACGGCGATGCCGCTGGGAATCCGCACCACGCCGATCACCCCCGGCATGGCGAGCGCGGCGGTGGCGTCGTACGAGCGGACCGTGCCGTTGATGGTCGGCGGCCGGGAGACCACGGTCGGCACCGCACCGGGGACGTCCAGGTCGCCGGCGTACTTGGCCTTCCCGGTGACGATGTCGCGGGCGTCGATCCGGCCGGTGGCCCGGCCGACCAGCTGCTGCTGCTCGACGGGCTTGGTCACGGCCGGCACGGCGGGCACCAGCACGGCGGCGGCGTCGACGGCGAGTGAGGCGTACGAGGCGCTGCGGCCGTCCGGTGCCAGCACGGTGCTGTCCTGGGTCCGCAGCGAACCGGCGGCCAGCGACCACCGGCGGGCGGCCGCGGTGACCAGCCTGGCTCGGGCCGCCGCGGCGGCGACCCGTACCGGGTCGTAGAGCGAGCGGACCGAGTTGGAGGCGCCGGTCAGCTGGTTGAACAGCAGCTCGGGCCGGGCGGGCGCGAGCGGGACGTCCACATCGCCGAGCCTGGCGTCGAGTTCGTCCGCCACCAGCATCGCCATCGCGGTGGTCAGCCCCTGGCCGACCTCGAGGCGGGGGAGCTGGAGCACGACACGGCCGGCCGCGGTGACCTCCAGGACCAGCAGATGTGAGGTCGGCAGCCCGGCCAGGATCAGGGCGTCGCCGAGGTCGAGAACGTCGGGGATGCCGGGCAGCGCCTCGGCCGGCTCGCCGTCCAGGGCGAGCTGGGTGCCCACCGCGAGCGCGGGCGCGGCGACCAGGTAGGTGAGGAAGCGCCGGCGGCCGGTGCTCCGGGGGGTGGTCGGCGTACTGATGGGAGAGTCCCTTCCCGGGTGGACTGCCGGGCGCGGCCCGGGAGGACGGAGCGGGTCGAGCATAGGGAGGCGCGGATCGAAAGGTCAACGACGCAGACCGCTCCCCGCCAACTCGCCGTCTCTGCAGTGCTGGTGACCACTCCAGCCCTGACGGTCCGTCGGAGAACGGATGTCGGAGTGGCACTCGTCGGGCCCGTGCGACGCGCTCTCGGTGACCCGGCTGACGGCGCGCCACGGGAGCAGCCGGCAGGTAACGGAGTACCCGGGTTCCGCCGATGCTGGAAGAAGCGGATCCGACCCATGGGAGAGGCAGGACGTCATGACACTGCGCTGGCTGATCACGGGATGCTCGTCGGGGCTGGGGCTGGCCCTCGCCCGGGCCGCGGCGGATGCCGGGCACCGCGTCCTGGCCACCGCCCGCAGGCCGTCCGCCCTCGACCCTTTGGCGGCGGCCCATCCGGCCCGGGTGGTCGCGGCCCGGCTCGACGTCCGCGACGCGGACCAGTGCGCGGCTGCCGTCCGGCTGGCCGTGGACGGCTTCGGCGGGCTCGACGTCCTGGTCAACAACGCCGGCTGCGGCCTGTTCGGCACGGTCGAGGAGACCTCGGACGAGGAACTGCGCGACCAGCTGGAGGCCCTGGTGGTCGGGCCCTGGCGGCTGGCGCGGCTGGTACTGCCGCTGATGCGGGCCCAGGGCTCGGGCCACATCCTCAACGTCTCGTCGATCGCCGGCCGGACGGGCTTCCCCGGACTCGCCGGCTACATCACCGCCAAGCACGCCCTGGAGGGCCTCACCCAGGCACTCGCCACCGAGGCGGCCCCGTTCGGCATCCGGGTCACCGCCCTGGAGCCCGGCCCGTTCACCACCTCCTTCGGGGCCAAGGCCGCCGAGACCCGGGCCCGGATCCCTGCGTACGAGGAGATCACCCGCCAGACCCGCGAGGGAGTCCAGGGACTGGCCGACGACCCCTCCCTCGGGCGCCCGGCGGAGTTCGCCGAGTTGGTCCTGCGTGTGGTGGCCGCCCCGCCGGCCGACACCCCCGTCCGCATCCCCGTGGGCGGACCGGCCCACGCGACCATCGCCGCCGTGGAGGACGCCGCCCGACAGGAGCTCCGCCAGGCCCGGGCGCTCTCGACCACCTGACCCACCGACCGATCAGGTCGCCCCGCTGCCCCGGCGGCCCGGGCAGCGGGGGCGAGGTCCCGGTTGACACCCCGAGGGGCCGGGCGGCCAGAGAGAAGGTGCGCCAAGGTGTCCGACGGGCTGGTCGAGGAGTCCGGCACCGCCATCGACCAGGGCATCGACCGCCTGAGGGTCTCGCTCGCCCACTGCACCGTCCCCGAACGCCTGGACATCCTCGCCGATCGCCTCCCCGGCGCCGCCCGCCACTTGGCCCACCGCGTCGACGACGTCGCCCTGCTCCTCACCGCCCGGCCCACAGGCCCGGCGGCGGACGCACGCGCGGGGCTGCCCGGCCGCCCACGCCCAGAGGCGTGACTTTCGTCGTGCGCGAGCGCGACCAAAGACAACGGCGCAGGTCGGCCCGTCCGATTACGCTCGCCCGGGTGGCGAAGACAGCAGAACTCTGGACAGCGGCACGCAAGCGTGCCCTCCCCGGCCCCTGGGGCAGACGCGAGTACCTCCGCGAGGGTACGGCCGCACTCCTGGTCGCGGTCCTCAGCGGCATCATCTCGCTGGCCGACCCGATGAACCCGCTCGGCGCGATCGCCGTCGGCCTCGCCGCCGCCGCGCTCTACCTGCTGCGCCGCGGACTCCCACTGACGGTCCTGCTGCTGACCGCGGTCGGCCTCGGCGCCTTCGGCGGCTGCATCCCGATACTGGCCGCCGCGAGCTGGTCGGCCGGCTACCGGATGGCCCGGGCCTGGGCGCTCACGGCGGCCTGCGCGTCCGTCCTGGTGCTGAGCACCGCGGTCTCACTCCGCTACAACCTCGACGGGATCCCGCCCAGGGGACTGATCGGGATCAACCTGGCGGTGTTCCTGCTGTTCGTGGTCCTGCCGGCCGTCTTCGGCCGCTACCGCGCGCAGCGCCGCACCCTGCTCAGCACCCTGCAGGAGCGCAACGACCAGCTGCTGCGCGAACGCGCCATGATCGCCCACCAGGCCAGACTGCGCGAACGCCAGCGGATCGCCCAGGACATGCACGACAGCCTCGGCCACCAGCTCGCGCTCATCTCCGTGCACACCGGTGCACTGGAGGTGGACCGCGGCCTGACGGACCGGCAGCGCGAGGCGGTGGCCGTGCTGCGCCAGGCCGCCGTGACCGCGATGCGCGAGCTGCGGGAGACGGTCGGCCTGTTGCGGGACGAGAACACGGTCGGGCTGGCCGGGTCGAGGGGCGCAGCGGGTACGGCGGGGGACACCGGGGCGGCCGGCGGGGTGGAGACGATCGAGCGGCTCACCGACGCCTCCCGGGCCGCCGGAACCGCCGTACGGGTGACCCGCTCCGGCGAGATCCGCCCGCTCGCCGCCGCCACCGGGCACGCCGCGTACCGGATCGTCCAGGAGGCCCTGACCAACGCGCACAAGCACGCCCCGAGCGCACCGATCGAGGTCGCCCTGCGCTACGAGCCGGACGCGTTGCTGGTCGAGGTGGTCAACGGCGCCTCGGCCGCAACCGCACCGGGACCGGTGGTCAGCGGCGGCCAGGGCCTGACCGGGCTGCGCGAACGCGCCCGGCTGCTCGGCGGCATGGTGCACAGCGGGCCCACCCCCGAGGGCGGCTTCCGGCTCGCCGGAGTGCTGCCGTACGAGGGGGCCGGCCGCCCGCCCGCGGACGACCCCGACCTGCCGGAGGCGCCGCCGCCGGCTCCGCCGGTGCGGCGCAGCCCGGCGCTCGGCTGCGCGGTGGTGGTGGGCCTGGCGTGTCTCGCCTTCCTGGGCCTGCTCGGCTTCGGCGGCTACGTGCTGGTCGAGGAGACCGACAACGCGACGCTGGACCGCGACGTCTACGACGCGGTTCAGGTGGGCCAGCCGGAGAGCGCGGTGAAGGACAAGCTGCCCTCCGGCAGCGACTTCCTCACCAGCGGGTACCGGCAGAAGGGGCCCGACGTCCCGGCCGGGGCGTCCTGCCTCTGGTTCAGCGCGGAGCAGCGGAGCGACGAGCCGGCGGGCGACTACGCCAGCCGGCTCTGCTTCCGCGACGGCGTGCTGATCGAAAAGGTGCACTACCGTGCCTAGGTGCAGCCAGCAGATCAGCGCATGCGTCCGGGAGGCCAACCAGTGATCCGAGTCCTCGTCGCCGACGACGAGCCGCTCATCCGCGCCGGGATCCGGCTCATCCTCACCTCCGCCGACGACATCGACGTGGTGGCGGAGGCGGCCGACGGCCGTGAGGCGTTGGAGCTGGCGCGGGCGCACGTGGTGGATGTGGTGCTGCTGGACATCCAGATGCCGGTGATGGACGGTCTCACCGCGCTCGCCGAGCTGCCGAGGGTGGCACCGGGGGCGCGGGCGCTGATCCTGACCACCTTCGGTGAGCGAGAGAACGTGCTGCGGGCGATCACCGCGGGAGGCGCAGGCTTCCTGCTCAAGGACACCGCGCCCGGCGAACTGATCCAGGCGGTTCGGGCGGCGGCCAGCGGTCATGCCTTCCTGTCGCCCGCCGCCACCCGACACATCGTCGACAGCCTCGCGGCCGGCCCGGCCGTCGCCCGCGGTGAGGCGGCCAGGCGGCGGCTGGCCGCGCTCTCGGCGCGCGAGCGCGAGGTGCTGGAACTGCTCGGTGAGGGCCTCTCGAACGCGGACGTGGGCGCCCGGCTGCACATGAGCGAGGGCACGGTGAAGACGTACGTGAGCCGGATCCTGGCCAAGCTGGAGTGCGAGAACCGGGTGCAGGCGGCACTGCTCGCCCGGGACGCCGCGCTCTGACGGACCCGCGGGCGGGAGGTCTCACGCTGACTGCCGCTCGGGCCCCGCGCTCAGTGCCAGTAGGTCTGGGCGCCGGCCCGGCTCTGGTGCCAGGCCCAGACGGCCAGTGCGGTCACCAGCACCAGCAGGAGCAGCAGGGCCAGGAAACCCGCCAGCCCGGTCCGGCCGGACGGCTCACCGGGCGCGGCCATGAGCCGGGGAGCCACCCGCCGTACGTCGTCGGCGTGGTACCGGACCACGGTGTGCGAGCCCCAGACGCTGTCGGCGGTGTCGGTACGGAACCGCACCCCGTTGGCCACCGCCGTCTCGTGCACCGGACCGACCCCCGGCCACAGCGTGCGCACCTGCGGCACCGTGAGCCAGCTGATCTCCTCGCCGTCCACACCCAGTCCCCTCCGCGCCCGGTCGCCCCTCGGACCGACGGGCAGCAGGGCCCACGGTGTCGCGTGCCGACAGCTCTCGCCCTCTCCCCGTGCCCGCCGTCGGGTGGGGGCGCCCGTGCCCCAGCCTTCGGCCGGGGGCGGGACCGTCCGTGCCCGCCATCGTGCGGCGCCGCCCCCAGCCGTCGGGCTGAGGGCGAGGGGCCCTCGGACGCACATCCCTCGTCGCGCGCAGCGCCGCTGCGCTCTCTTCCCCCAGCCTGGCGACTTGGGGGTCCCCCCCGGCCGAAGGCTGGGGGACGGGTGCCCCGCACGATGCACGCCCGGACGCGGCTCTCGGCGCATCCTCGGTCTTCGGCCGGGAGGTGCCCTTTCCTCTCTTCACGCTCCCCGCTGCCGGGCGGTCTCATCATCACAGGCCCGGCGCACTTCACCGTCAAGGGGGCGCGGAATCAAATCCTGGCGCCCCGACCACGGTCGACGGGCCGCTCACGCCCCCAAGTAGCCCTGCCTGACGGGCAGCCGTCCGTGATGTGCGTACACGATGAGGAGGACGTCCAAGGCCGGTCCGGCCGACAGGACCCTCGGGAGTGCGGATGGCTGAGCGATCGGAACAGGGCCCCGGGTGGGGACTGGCGGGTGAACTGTTCGCGGAGTTCACCGGCACCATGATCCTCATCCTGTTCGGTGTGGGCGTGGTGGCGCAGGTGCTCGCGGCGGGCCTCGGCGACCATGACAGCATCGCCTGGGCCTGGGGGCTCGGTGTCACCCTCGGCGTCTACGTCGCGGCCCGGATGAGCGGCGGCCATCTCAACCCCGCGGTCACCGTGGCACTGGCGGCCTTCAAGGGCTTCCCGTGGGCGAAGGTCGGCCCCTACGCCGTGGCGCAGACCGCGGGCGCGTTCGTAGCGGCCCTGGTGGTGCGGTGGAACTACACCGAGGTGCTGGCCAAGTTCGACCCGAATCACTCGATCAAGAGCCAGGGCGTCTTCTCCACCCTCCCCGGCAACGGGGGCTTCCCGGTGAGCGAGCTGGGCGCGCTGCGCGACCAGGTGATCGGGACGGCGATCCTGGTGCTGCTGGTCTTCGCGGTCACCGATGTGCTCAACAGCCCGCCACGGGCCAACCTCGGCCCCTTCATCGTGGGGCTGATCGTGGTCGCGATCGGTATGGCCTTCGGTACCAACGCCGGGTACGCCATCAACCCGGCCCGCGACTTCGGCCCCCGGCTGGCCAGCTACCTCACCGGCTACGGCCATGCCTGGCGGGACCAGTACGGGAACCTCTACTTCTGGGTGCCGATCGTCGGCCCGCTGGTCGGCGGTGTCGTCGGCGGTGCCCTCTACAAGATCCTGATCGGCGACTTCCTGGTCAGGGGTGGTGAACAGGAGGTCGGCCGCACCCCCGCCCCGGACACCGCCGAGTAGGTCCCGCGAACGCTTGGCCTCACCGGGCGGCTCGCCCGAGGAGCGCGAGGAAGCGTGCGCTGCCGTACCGGAGCCCCACAGAACCTGGAGCTCCAAGGCTTCATGCAGGAGCGGCTCACCAAGCACTGGAGCCTTGAGCAGATCGCCCAGATACCTCGCCAGAGATGCACGTGGTCCACGAGACGATCTACCAGGCCCTCCACGGCGATCTCGTTGCCCTGGTCCCATGCGAGGGACCGGGGAGTCCGATGGTCTCGGCTTGGCGTCAGGCGCGGTTGCAGTTGCTCGGGCAAGCGGTTGGGGTGGAGGGCATGTTGGTCCTCGCGGGTGGCGCGGGGTGATCAACGCCCAGTGCCACACCGGGACTTGTAGTTCGCCGTGAACGCGAAGCAGCCCCGCGCTCGGGGGAAACGCGGGACCGCCGATCCCAGTGCCGCCCAGCGGTGGCTCCGGGTGCCTTCGACTGCCGGACAGCACAGGCCGGACGCGGACCGGCACCGGAGGCGGTGGAGGTCCGACTTCCACTGGACGTCTCCGAGGCCGATCACGGTCGTTCGGTCAGACGGTGGCCGTCGCCCTTATGCGACGTACACGCTCTTACCGGCCGACTCGGTCGCCGTGCCGCCTGGCGGGACCACCGCGAGAACATTTCCGGAGCATTTGGCGCCCTCGTAGACGAGGACGTACGCGGTCGTCCGGTTCTCCATGGGCTGCGACCCGAGTGCCTGGTTGACGCAGACGCTCGGATTGTTGACGACCCGATCGTTACTGAAGAAGAGGAGCTGCCCGTGGGCGGCGTAGGCGGAGGTGGGTACGGCGAGGGCCAGCGTGCTGGTGGTGGCGAGAGCGGCGAGCAGGGTTGCGACGCGTCGCACGGGTGACTCCCGGGGGTGGGGTGCGGATGGGGGTTCCTGTCGCCGACAAGGTAACCGAATGATCGCTAGGCGTAACCGGCCGCCTGTGTGGTTCACCCGGAACGTCCAGCACCAGCCCCGCGGGGCCGCGCACGAACGGCCAGATCACACACGCCGTGATCACTGGAGAGCCGGATGACAGGGAAACCGTCATTTCACTCGGCGGGAGGCCGCGCGGAAAAGGACCTGCCACGAGCAGGCACCTCGCCGCGCGGCCGACCCAACCGTATGGCTCCACCAGTTCAAGCGCCTGCGGGTCCGCTGCGAGGTGCGCGCCGACCTCCACCAAGGCCTGCTTCAACTCGCTTGCGGCATCATCTGCTTGAGACGACTCGGAGCCTCATTCCGAAACGATCAGTAAGGCTGTCCGAGGTAGTGGTGAGCCGTCCGGGTTATGGCGACGGGTCCGGCTTGCGTGCGTGGTCCGAACACCAGAAGGTGCGTCGGTAGGCAGTGGGAGTGGTGTCGAGTGCGCGGCGGAAGTGCAGGCGCAGGTTGGCGGCTGTGCCCAGTCCGCAGTCGCGTGCCACCCGGTCCACCGGGTGGTTCGTGGTTTCCAGTAGTTCCCGTGCCCGGCCGATTCGGGCGCTGAGCAGCCACCGCAGCGGGGTCGTGCCGGTCTCCTCGGCGAACCGGCGGATGAAGGTGCGCTGCGACAGGCCGGCGTGGCGGGCGAGCACCGGCAGGGTGAGTGGCTCCTCGAGTCGTTGCAGGGCCCATCCCCGGGTGGTGGAGAGCGAGGCCTCGCCAGTTACTGCGACCGGAGCGGGTACGTACTGCGCCTGCCCGCCGTCTCGGTGCGGGGCGGCGACCAAGCCGCGGGCGATCTGGTTGGCCACCACCGCCCCGAGGTCGCGGCGCACGATGTGCAGGCAGAGGTCGATGCCGCAGCAGACCCCGGCCGAGGTGAGCACGTCACCCTCGTCGACGTACAAGACGTCGCGGTCGACCGTGATGGCGGGGAAATCTCGTTCGAGCTCCTCGATGTGCTTCCAGTGGGTCGTGGCGTGCAGGCCGTCCAGCACGCCCGCCGCGGCCAGCGCGAAGGCTCCCGTGCAGATGGACACCACGCGCCGACCACGGTCGCGGGCCTCGGCCAGCGCATCGAGTACGGCGTTCGGAAGCTGGAGGATCGGCTCGAACCCCGGAACGATCACCGTGTCGGCGACGCGTACCTGCTCCAATTCCCCACCGGCGATCAGTGCGAAGCCCGCGCTGGTGGTCACCTTCGCGTCGAGCGCGCACACGGTCATCTCGTACGGGGTCTCCGGTCGGGTGTTGAAGATCTGCGTCGGGATCGCCAGATCGAGCGGGGTGACCCCGTCCAGCGCCAGGACTGCGACTCGGTGCACTGCCATGGCAGGATCCTATCGAAGTCGGGTAATTTTGCCTCTCGCCAGGTCAGGGCGGTCGCGGCCACTCTGAAGTCATGAACGGATCTACCCGCGAGGTGACCACGGACCTGATCACGCTGCCCGGCACACCACTTGCCGACGCCGTCGTGAATCTCGTCCGGACGGTGCAAACGCCCTCCGTGTTCAACCACAGCGTCCGCAGCTACCTGTTCGCCAGGTTGGTGGCCGGCCGCCTCGACCTGGCCGTCGGCCGTGACTACGACGACAGCCTGCTGTTCGCCGCCTGCGTGATGCATGACCTCGGCGTCGCGTCGGACGGCGCGCACTGTCAGCGTTTCGAGGTCGAGGGCGCCGACCGGGCCGCCGAGTTCCTCGTCGGGCGCGGAGTTTCCGCGGCTGACGCCGATGAGGTCTGGCAGGCCATCGCCCTGCACACCTCCCCAGGCATCGCGGAACGGCGCGGCACGTTGTGCGTGCTCGTCCGCGAAGGCGTCGCACTCGACTTCGGCGGCCCGCTGGGCACCGGTCACGTCGAAGCCGTCACCGACGAGCAGGCCGACGCGCTGCATGCCGCCTACCCGAGACTGGAGATGATCCGCTCACTCACCGACGCGATCGTCGCGCAAGCCGCTAAGAACCCGAAGAACGCACCCCGCTACACGATTCCCGGTGAATTCCTCCGAGAACGTGAGACCTTCGGCCGGACCCGACTGGAGCACGCCTGTCGTTCGTCCCGCTGGGGCAGCTGACGTCACGGATCCCACGACCAGTCAACAGAGAGAGGGAAGCACTGCCATGACGATACACACCGTCGAGATCCCCGAGGACTCCGAAGTCTTCGGAGAGACCAGCGGCGCCTTCGCCCGCTTCGGCTATTCCGCCGCGGTCCGTGCGCACGGTCTGCTCTTCATCGCCGGAACCATCGGCCGCCGTGCCGACGGAACCATCGCGGACACCATCGAAGAGCAGACCGAGATCGCCATCCGGCGCATCGAGGAGATCCTCCGGTTGGAGAACCTCGACCTGTCCGCCCTCGTGGACGTGACCAGCTACCACGTGGACATCCACCGGCACATGCCCGGCTTCCTCGAAGCCAAGCAGCGCCTCATCAAAGCCCCTTTCCCGACCTGGTCGCTGATTGGTGTCAGCGCCCTCGCCAGTCCGGGGCTGCTCGTCGAAATTCGCGCCACTGCCGCCTATTCCGACGCATCTCGGTAGACCGCCGCTCCTGGGCCGCCCCCGGCTCAGGAGCGCCCCACCACCGACCTGAGGTCCCATCCCCGGCCCCTGCCGCCTTCGGAGCAGGCGGTCCACGCCCCGGACCGACGAAGGGCTCCCGAGCAGCCCCGGAGGGGGTTCAGGAAAAGGCTCCTGCCTTGCCGTCCTATCCAGTCCGTCGGGGCTTGGCGCCGACCTTGTGGTGGCGAACGCGCCCCTGCCGATCCCGTCACACGACACAGTCGTCCCCAACGGCCTTCGCTCCGATCATCCACCCCTAGCCCGAGTGCATGATCAAGCGGAGGCCGCCCCGTGTCCGGCGAACCCTCGTGTGAGTGATCAGGTTCGAGGCGCTGTTCGAGGCCGCTGGATACTGACCTCGGGGCTTGAAAGTGACGGCGGTGGCAGATCTTGGGAACGGCTGCGCCGGTCACTGCGACGGTCCGCCGGTAGAACGCGCCGATCCATCACCCCGAAGCGCCGAAGTCAGTAGCGGACGGGCATGCTGCGCGCGGGCCGCCGACAAAGGTCGCGCGCAGCTGCGAGGACTCCTTGGTGAACGCGACCTTCGTGCTACCTGCCGCAGCGGGGGAGGGGGGCAGAGTCCGGCCTGCGGGGCAGCGGTCAGGCGGCAGGTCACTGGTCGGCCTCAGTGGGCATCCAGGCGGCGGCCCGTTCCAGCAGTCGGTGGACGTCGTGCCGTGTCGTGGCCAGAAGGTCGTTACCAGTCGTGTCATGGTGCGCGATGGTGCCCGCACCTCAACATGGGGTGCGGGCACCATGACGGGCCATCAGCCGCGCTGCTGCTCCCAAGGCCACTTCGCATCGCGTCCGGCGTCCAGCAGCGGGATCAGCGAGAACGCCGCGTCCGTGAGGCCACCCAGGGTGTGGCGGTTCCCGCTCCCGGACGGCATCGCGCCGGGCTTGTAACCAGCCATGTTCCACATGTAGACCGGCACGCGCGCGGGGATCAGGTCGTCGATGCGGGTCTCCGGCATACCGCCCCAGTGACCGTGGCAGTTCGACGGCAGCCAGCCGGGCCGGGTCTGCTCGTCGGTGACGATGACGACCCGGTCGTGATCCCGGTAGTGCTCCTTGACCGCGGACGGGATGTCAGTGCCGTCGATACGGCCGAACTGCTCGATGAGGCGCAGCACGCTGCCGCCCCTAGGAACATCGATGCAGTTGCTGTGCATTCCGAATTCGACCAGCGTCGGGTCTGCCGCCCGGGCAGCGAGCGCTGCGCCGAACACCGCGGCCTGCTCGGCGAGCGGGATGTCGGACTTGTTCGGCGTCGAGAACCCGTAGCCGGGGAACATCGATGGCGACCGGTCGACCAGGATGAGCGTCCGGCCCGGCAGGGACGGCACATTTGCGAGGGAGTGCGCGAGGGCCTTCTCCAGGGCGTGCCCCCAGCGCAGCGAGTGGGTGTGCTTGTACGCGGCCCAGAAGCGGAACGGGAACAGCCTGGACTTCGCGACGGCCTCCGGCGCCGCGAGGGTCGCCGCGACTTGCTCGGCGACCTCGTCGGACACGCCGGCCTGGTCGAAGTTCCGCAGGTTCCGCAGCAGTGCCGTGTAGCCCATGGACGGGATGACGGCCTGCCACGCAGCAGCGTCCATCGGGCCTTGAAGCCAGTCCGCCAGCGCTTCCCAGGTGAGCCCTGCCGCCGACAGTCGTTCGATGCCTCCGGGCTCGGTGACCACGGCGCGCCGCTCCGCGATCGGCAGCGCCAGCAGCTCGCGGTTGGCGGTCAGCAGCCGGTCCCGGTCCGGGGGCAGTGCGGTGTCGGGGTTGTGGCGGCGGTCCAGGGCGTACTTGAACAGGCCGCCCTGCCACGGCTTGTCGGCGTGCGGGGTGGCGTGAACGAGGTTGAGGACGTCGCCAAAGCGGTAGCCCTTGCTGTCGGTGTCGTACTTGAGTAGGGCCCTGCCGTTGTAGAGCCGCTGTACGGCGTCGGAGATGCCGCGCTTGACGGGCTTGGGCACGTTCCGGCCGTAGCGGCTGGTCCAGTAAGCGAGGAACTCACCAGGCTCGTCGGCGCGTTGAAGGACCGCGTCGACGACGAGCCGGTTCACGCCCTGCTGCGCGGGGCGCAGGACGAGATCGTCGGCCTTGGCGTCGAGCCGGGCCTTGACGAACTCGACGGCGCCGACGAGCGATGCGGTTCGCATGTTGCCGTCCGTGCGCAGCCAGTGGAGCAGGTTGTAGGTCCACGCGGGGTCTTCGACGGCGAGTTGCCGGACGAGCTGCACGTAGCGGTCGTCGCGGTCGCCTGCCTTCTCGTAGAAGGTGTCGGTTCCGACCGTGTTCGAGACCGCGAGGAGGAAAAGTTCACTGCGCTCGTCGCGCAGGTGGCCGGGCGCGCCCTCGTAGGTGCGGGTGGCCGCGCCGGTCGTTCGGATCGGCGAGCTGACGGCCGGCCGGTTGGTGCGGGTGTTGAAGCGGGACAAGAGGAATCCCCTCGCTGCGGAGGGGAGGCGAAGCAGGGGTGCCCGAGATCAGAGTCGGCGACGGTACCCCGCGCCGGTCAGGGCGCGGAAGGGATTCGAACCCTAGTGACCAAGAAGTAACCGTGTGCCTGCGCACCGGGCACCCCGGTGCTGTGCCTCCCGAGATCAGGTGTGGGTCCGGCGTGGTTTCACCCAAAGAAGTAGCCGGACCGCAGCGCACCGGGAGGTGCGTGTGAAGTTATGCCATCCGAGATCTGAGCGACAGCGCGAGCGCCCAACCAACAGGGCAACAGGCCCAGGGGTGGGCCTGACAGGAATCGAACCAGTGAAGAACGCGCGGTCTACGCACCGGGTGGAAGTCTGAAGTTGTTTGTCCAGAGGTCAAGTTCGACTGAGGAGACGTAGGTGCTCTGCCAGCTGAGCTACCGGTCTGCGACCGGGCGGGACTCGAACCCGCGGCAACCCCATTACCAATGGAAGTAACCCCGGCCTTCGCACCTGGACAACGCCCAATGTACTCCGCTGGGGTGACAGTTCATCGGATTTATCAGTGGGGGTGGCGGTGGCGGTCTACTGCTCCGCGCTGCTGGTCCAGTCGCCGTGGACGATGTCGTGGTGCTGGTCGCCGTCGTGGGGTGGCAGGTTGCAGATGATGATGGACTAGCCGTTGAGGGTGATGCTGCCGGTCGCGGTGCAGTCGGTCATGCGGTGCATCATCCCGCTGGTGCTGCTGCTGTGCTCAACGCGCGGAGGACGGCAAGTTTGGTAGGCAGCCAGGCGTTGAAGGTCCGTGCAGAGCTGCCAGGTCGGCTGCGAGGACTGTGCACTGGTGAACGTCCTGCGGCCCCATCCGTGCAATCGTGAAGGTATTGCGAGCGCATCTCCTTGAGGTAGCTTCCGGGCATCGAGGTAACTCCTGCGGCTGTTCCCGGCAGGGGCTGCCGCGTTTTCCGGCATCGGCTGAAGGGTTCACCGAAATGACCAAGGCTCTGACTCGGATCGCCGCCACCGCCGCGGGCCTCATGCTCGCGGCCGGTGCCGCGCTCGTCAACGCACCTTCCGCCTCGGCCCTCGTCAGCGGCTCGCAGCACAGTGTGGCCACGGGCAAGTGTCTTGGTGTCTACGGGAACGTCCCCTTCGACGGCACGGCCGCCGTCATCTGGGGCTGTAACGGCAACGCCGACCAGAACTGGGAGTTGACCGGTACCGGTGGCGGCTACTACCAGCTTCAGAACGGCAACAGCGAGTGCCTGGGCATCTACTCCGGCGATGCGACCCAGTGGAACTGCAACGGCCACGACGACCAGCAGTGGTACATCGACCGCCCCGCGGGTTACTCGTCGGCCATGCTGCGGAGCAAGACCAACTGGACCCTGTGCCTGACCGTTCCCGGCAACGTTGACGGCTCCCGCGTGACCCTGGCCACCTGCGCCGGGCAGGACAACCAGCTCTGGTACTGACCGTCTCCTCGCGGAGGACCCGCCTCGAACGGCGCACCGCCACCGCCTGAACTCGGACCCGGCCCGGCAAGCACCTTGCCGGGCCGGGTCCTTCGTGTGCTCGTCCTGGTGAGGCCGCACTCGCGTGAACCGGTCCGCGACACGGCCCATCAGCTGGTCGAACATCACCTGCCATCGGGCAGGCACTACGCCATGGCCCGCGGCCACCGCACGATCTCCAGGAGTCCACACAACCCTTGATCATCTCGCGGCCGCCGCCTGCGTCAGGCGTGCAGTACTGGCCGTCGTCGCCCTGGGCCGTCGCGAAACTGCACACCAGAGTACTAATCCGCTTGCAGGACGAAGAACAGGAAGCACAGGAAGCGCGGCTGAACGTCGGGGAACAGGTCACGGGCGGCAGGACCACCGCAGGCGCGACGCCCCGGAGAACCCGTCTCGAATGCTTCGACCGTGTCCTCGCGGGCGCCCAGCCAGCGGCGAAGCATTTCGGCGCTCTCTGGGCGAGCACTGTGAGCTCGTCGTAGTCCTGGCGGCGGACGTGGCGTATGGCCACTCGCGGCCCTTGTAGGAGGTAACTGGTGACTGCCATCCGGGGATCCTATGCAGCCAGATAGCCGTCAGGGCCGGTCTGTGGGCCTGCCCCGGCTCGCCCATCCCGGCCGGCTTCCGCAGCGCCACCTACCGGGCGAGCGGGTGCGGCGGCCAGAGTGCCTGGCTCATGCTGTACCGCTGAACCCGCGTTGACACCTGACGCGCCCGCACACTGCACTGTGCGGGCGCGTCCGGCGCCCTGCCCGACCGGCCGGGCAGGGTCGCGCGTGATCAAAACAGATTGATCGAAATGATCTTCCTGGCTACGCTGCCCGAGGTAATTCCCCAACCCGGAGGCTATGCCATGGAGCTGAGTAATCGTCACAGTGTCTTGATCGGCGCCGCCACTGCGGCCCTCGCCGCCGCCGCGGCCGTGGGAGTGAGCACGGGAGCGCTGCCCACCTCGTCCCACGGCATCGTGGTCGAGGCCCACATGGCACTCCCGGACCCTGCGGTCGCGGACACCCAGCCCACGGACACCACCGACAGGTTGGTCGTCCCGGACCACGGCTACGTGCAATGAGTCGCCACCACCGCCCTGACCGCAACCAGCGGACCATGAACGGCTCCTGACGTGTGCTCAGGCAAGGCAGCCCCCTTGGCAGCAGACCCCGTGAGCCCCACCCCCAACGGCACGGCGCCGGCCGGGCAGTCCTGCGACCGGTCCGGTGCCAAGGCGGGCGACCCCGCCGTCCGGCTCATCGCCGAAACCGCCGAGCGGCTGGTCCGGCTCTGGGCCTCCCGCCCCGAGCTGCACCACGCCGGATGGGGCCGGCCGTTCCGGCCGCTCGGCGAACTGCTGCCCGAGCAGGACGTCGAATTCGCCGCACAGAACCCCCAGATGGTCCCGCTGCTCTGGTATCCCGCGCTGCGCCACGGTACTTCCCGGGCGCCCGTGATCGACGTTTTTGACCACCTGCCCGCGGAGTTGGGACCGCCGCTCCCCCGGCGCCAGGAGCTCTCCCGCATCTACAGCTGGGCGCTGGCCTCGCGCACCGCCCTGGAGTGGATCGGCGACTGCCTCGACGGGCGCGGCCTGCTGGAGGTCGGCGCGGGCAGCGGCTACTGGGCGTGGCTGCTGCGCGCCCGGGGCGTCGACGTCGTGGCCACCGACGCCGAGGCACGCGCCGAGCACAACGGCTGGACCGACCGCTTCCAGTTCACCGAGGTCCGTCCGGGCCGGGCCGCCGAGGACGCCGCCGCACACCCCGAGCGGGTGCTGGCGCTGCTCTGGCCCCCGCACCGTGACCCGATGGCCGCCGACACCCTGCGCGCCTACCAGGGCCCCGGCCTGTTCTACCTCGGCGACGGTGCTGGCGGGATCTGCGCCGATGAGTCCTTCTTCACCGAGCTTGCAGCCCGTTGGCGCCCGCTCTCCCGGTGCCCGCTGACACTGCGCTGGCTTGGCAACCGCGACACGGCCACCTTCTACGTTCGGCGCTGACCAACCGGCCCCGGGGAGACATCGGCCGCGACGGGGGCCTCACGGTGATCAACACACGGCGCCCCAACAATTCCGCCCTCCGCGATCTTGCCGCCCTTCTGGCAGATCCGCGAGACCTCCTCTTGGAGCAGGCCGCCGAGGAGTTCGAGAAGTACACCGCTCCGGCGCCTGCCCCGCTGGTCCAGAAGGACGGCGGTAACGGGGGAAGCTGCTGCTGACGCAGTGTCGGCCCAATGGGACGCCCGGCCTGTCGGCCGACTGGCCGCTGCACGGCCGTCCCCCCCCCGTGAACCAGCGGGGCGTTGCCGTACGCCAGGGACGGCCGATCCGGGCGGAGGTATCTCGGGCGGGCTGGAATGCGCGATCGGCCGACGGTCGACGGACCTGGAGCTTTACTGGGCGGGCGCTACATCAGCAAACCTGATGATCTGTCATCAGAAAGCATTTGGGTACATCACCTGTCGGGAGGGTCCCCGATGACAACGATGCGGTCACAGTGGCCCCGCCGGCGACGGCGGGGCCCGACACTACCGTGCATGGTCAAACCACCGAAACCGCCCTTCGGCTGCGGGATCCACCTCGACTCCGACGGCAACCTCACCGCCGTGCAAGGCTGGAAGACCTGGCGCACCCCCGTTGCTGGCGCCAGCGTCCAGACCCTGGACAACACCGGCAAACGCATCACGATAACCCGGCTGGCACTGATCGGGCCGTTCGCGCTGGCAGCGAGAAAGAAGACCGGCGAGCTCACCGTCGTGCTAGTCGGCGCCGACGGCGACACGGCCACGGTGAAGGTGAAGCCGGGCAAGGCGCAGGATGTGGCGGCTTGGGCGATTGCGTTCAACGCGTGGAGTGAGGCGAATCGTCTCTGAGTGCGCTCGGCCACGAGGGCACGACCAGGTGCGCCGCTGACGCTCTCTCGGTCCGCCGGAGCCTCGATCGCCCAGTGTGGTTGTCGGGCCCTGATGTGACGATGGGGGACCACTGCTCGTGGTCGTCACGATCTCGTACTACCGGCGGCGCCTGACCTGGGGAGGCACAGGCAACCTCGTTGCGGCGACCGGCCCCGCCGTACCGCTTCGGCGCCCTCGCGAGGCAAAGCGGTGACCAGCGATCGGAAGCTGCGCGGGCTCAATGGCGATGTCCTCCCTGACCTTCCGCCGGGCCTTCGCGTCCTCCGGGCCGCCCACGTCCAGCCCGTCATTCGCGAGGCCCGCGACG
The DNA here is from genome assembly GCF_039533515.1 of Kitasatospora cystarginea. Taxonomy (NCBI): domain Bacteria; kingdom Bacillati; phylum Actinomycetota; class Actinomycetes; order Kitasatosporales; family Streptomycetaceae; genus Kitasatospora; species Kitasatospora cystarginea. The sequence continues at coordinate 185,425 of NZ_BAAATR010000010.1, forward strand.
TCAGCGGCGAGAGTGCCGTTGTCGTCCCGCCAGTCGCTGATCGACGGCGGCTCGTCGCTCGCGTCGAAGTAACTGCCGGCTTGCTTGAACGCGTCGATGCCGGCCTGCGAGTCGGTGGCGGCTTTCTGGTACCAGGTGTGGAAGGCGTCGAAGCTGCCGTCAGTGCCGCGGGCGGTGACGACGTCGACACCCTTGTTGAACTCGTCCTGGTAGTACGCGTCGCTGGCGTGGAGGACCGTGGCGGCCTTCTTGCGGGCGTCGGCTGGGGCGCGCGTGGTGAGCCGCGTCTACAGGAGGGCCAGGTGGGGCTCGACGCCAGCCCCGTCGCAGCTGGCGTCCCACAGGCGCGCGGCAAGGGCGGGATCGGTCATGTGGGCGCGGACCGACTCCAGCCGCGGTGTGCCGCGCAGGCCGAAGGCCTTGGGCCCCCACAGCTGTCCTCCGCGCACCTGCGGGTCCAGGACGGCGCGGACGATCGGCCACGCCCCGCAGTCCTTGCCCTGGAGCAGCAGCCTGGCGGGCACGCCGCGCAACCGCGTGCCGAGGGCTGTCGCATGCACGCCCGCACGGGGCGGGGTCAGGGAATCCAGGGCGCCGCCGGGATGGGCCACCAGGCTGAGCACGGTGCTGCTACGGGCGCGCAGGCGGCGGTCGAGCTCGAAGGCGAAGGACATCTGCGCCAACTTCGACCGGCCGTAGGCGCGCTTGGGTCGGTAGTCCCGCACCGACTGGAGGTCCTCCGGGTCCAGTCGCTCGGAGCGCGCCGCGAAGCTCCCCACCGTCACGATCCGGGCCGCGGGCGCCGCGGACAGCAGAGGCGCCAGGCCTCGGGTCAGCGCGACGTGCCCCAGGTGGTTGATCCCGAACATCAGCTCGTGACCGTCCTTCGTTGTGCGCCGCGGTGGATCGTCGAGCGCGACACCGGCGTTGTGGACCACCGCGTCGAGGCGGTCGAGTCCGAGTTCGCCCGTGACGGTCCGTACGGATGCCAGGTCGGCGAGGTCCAGCTGGAGGTGGCGCAGTTGCGCGCAGGGGACACGCGAGCGGATCGAGGCCATGGCGGCGGAGGCCCTCTCCCGGTCCCGACTCCCGAGCACCACGACGGCCCCGGTCCCGGCGAGCTGTTCCGCGACGAAGTAGCCGATCCCAGCGTTGCCCCCGGTGACCAGGAAGGACTTGCCTGCGGCGGAGGGAAGCCGGTGAACGTCCCACGGCCGGCTCAGATACACGGAAGACATGACGAGAGACTCCTTCGGCTTGGGGCGGTGCGTGGTCGGCGACGCCAACCCGGCCAATGACACACCGTGCTACCCACAGATCGCTGATAGATCGCCTTCACCACCGGCAGACTTCCAACACCCCGCCGGACACACGCGACCGGCACTGTGGAGCAACGGCGCTCGCTCAACACCTACGGCGACCAACTCCGCATCGGCCGGATCGACACGGCAGGTCGAGCATGGACTCCGTGAACGTCCTGCGACCGCTCAATTGGCCAACTCGACCGCTCACTGGCCAGCTTCCCGGCGACGGGGCACAAGCGCGTAGATCACCAAGTCACACTGGAGTTAGGACGGCTCCGATGCCGTGATCACACCAGCCACCGCGAGATCATCTCACCCTCCTTTGCCGGGAGCCGGGCGATCACGGCCACCGTGCTGCGGCTCAGGCAGGTCGGCGCCGCCGGTAGTAGGCCCAGGCCAGGGCCAGCACGATCGGCCCCCACAGCATCGCCGGGCTGATGCATACCCGGGCCAGGGCCATCCACCATCCGTTGCTGTACCCCACCTCGGGCAGGACGCCCGCCCATGCGAGTGGGTAGAGGTCGAACATCGCCACCAGGGCCAGGCCGCCCAGGACCGCCGGGATCACCGCCGCGAGCGGCGCCACCCGCCGGCCGCCGACGAACGGCACCCAGCGCGGCACCACCTCACCCCAGCCGGCCACCAGCCCAGTGGTCAGCAGGCACAGCGCCTCGGTGAGCACACTGAGCCCGACGACGTAGGCCGGCGCCCACCAGGGCATAGTCGGGCGGTTCGGATCGATCATGCCCATCTGGAAGTCGACGGCGAACGGCAGTCGCCACAGGCAGTGCGGCAGCACGACGAACGGGAGGGCTTTGGCAAGCCGGAGGGCCCAGACCGGGACGGGGCGCTCGGTGTCGCCGAGCGGCAGGGCGAGACGTGTGATCGGCATGACCCCCACCATCACCGAACCTCAACGACAGTGCGTCGGCTGCACGCACGATCGGCATCCCCCACGAGAGCCACCCCTCGATCGTCCTGGCGGCTGACCGTCGGCAGAACCCGGGGGGCCATCTCAGAGGTCAGTTACGGGACAGCCCTTAACGATACGCAGTCGGGTAGCCGGCGAACCAGCTGCGCCTCTTGCAGCGTCTCCGGAATCTAAAGACATACGCGAGCAACGAACTATGCAAGGAGTCCTGACGGTGTCACAACCTGGATCCGCGGAGGTCCCCGCCTACCTCTCCGGTATCGCCCGCGCTTTCCCCGCAGTCTCCTGCGTCGTCACCGACCCGGACGGCCGGGTTCTGCTGGTACGCAGCTTCAACCGTGAGCCGTGGGGCTGTCCCGGCGGTGTGATCGACCCCGGCGAGACGCCGGAGCAGGCCGCGGAGCGGGAGCTCGTGGAGGAGACGGGGCTGCGCCTAGAGGCCGGGCGACTGCTCCACATCGCCTGGGCCAGGGGCGACGGCAGCGACCTGCCGAACATGCCAGGCGTCCAGTTCTACTTCGATCTGGGCACGGTCCCGCTCCCCCATCCGTCGCTGCGCCTCCAGCCGGACGAGATCCGCGACGCTGCCTGGGTCGCCCCGGCAGACCTTCCCGCCTACATGGGCGCCCTCCGTATCTCCCGTCTCCGCGCCGCCCTGGCCGCCCGCGCCGGTGGCGAGGTCCGCGTGCTCTCGGCCACCCGCGCCGAGCTTGACGCGGACGCGGCGGCCTATGCCGCGACGCTGTGAGCCGAGCGCGGCAGCCAGTTGCTCTGACCGGTATGGTTCGCCGGGTTGGAGTGGAGACTATGGCGACGCAGCGCCGCGCCCAGGACCAGCTCGGTGACAGCGGCGACAACGGACTTGAGCTTCATGAGTCTCCCTGTGGGTTGTTGATCAGTGCTCCGAGCCAAGCGTCATTGACAGTTACCTGTCAATGATCGGCGGGGCTTGCCGGCCGCCCATACGAACCGTGGGCGGCGTGGGGGAGTTGCGGACTCGTTCTGGGCCCTGGCAGGGCCTGTCCGGCGTTTTTGCGGCATGGATGCCCAGTTGCCGCGCGAGGATGTGATCGAGCGTCAGAAGCCACCTCAGGCCGTTCTGCCGGTCAAGCCCGCAGTTGCGCCGAGGGTAGGGGTCACGCAATCGCGAGTACCAGGCCAGCCTCGTAGTGCGGGCCATCGTCCAGGTCTTCGTCGATGAACCGGAACCAGCTGGCGAGGACGATGGTGTCTGCACCGTCGAGGTTCTTCTCGGACCATCGCGCGGCAGCAGCAGCGCGGAGATGCCGTAGGGGACGTTGAGAACCTTGTGCGGGTCCACGGCCACCGAGTCGAACAGCTCCAGGCCGTCGAGCAGATGGGTCAGGCGCGGGGTAAGCGCGCACATCAGGCCCCAGCAAGCATCCAGATGCAGCCACGCGTCCGAGTCGTGCTCGCGCACCGTCTCGGCGACCGCGCGCAGCCGGTCCACGGTCTGGGTACGGGAGTCCCCAGCGTAGGCGACCACGGCCATCGTGCGGCCGCGCTGGGCCTTCACAGCCTGGGCGAGAGCGGCGAGGTCGTAGCGGAACGCCCGCGTGTCCACCTCGGTGACGTGTGTGCCGCAGCCAATCCACCGGCTGACGTGCCGGATCCGACAGGGCTACTGGAGCAGGCGCTGTTCCATCCCGCCGAAGCAGAACCGTCCTCCGGGGACGACCTCCGCGCAGACCTGGCGGCGGCCGGGGCCGACTTCCGGGCAGCCCGCTACCAGGCCCTCGGGCAGCGGCTGCCCGCGCTGATCGGTACTGCCGAGGCTACCCGCAGCACAGCCACCGGCACGGCCGGGGAACAGGTCCACGCCGCAGCGGCCCGCGCCTACGTCCTTGCCGCCGAGCTCGCCCTCAAACAGCACGCGGACATCGCCTGGGTAGCAGCAGGCCGGGCCCTCACCGCGGCGCGGGCCTCCGGCGACCCGGTCGCCACTGGCGAGGCGGCCAGGGTGCTTGCCATCACGATGCGCCGCGCAGGACGCACCGACGCGGCCATCGACCTCCTCCGCCGCATCGCACAGCCCCTCATCGAGCAGCGCGGGGTAGAACCGCGGGCGGTCGGGGCGAGCCTGCTGATGACCGCCGCCTACACCGCTGCCTGCGGCCACCACCGCGCGGACGCACTGGACCTCATGGCTGGCGCCGAGCAGACGGTCACCGGCCTCCAAACCGGCCCGGGCCAGCGGCTGTTCACAGTGGACGCCACCTCCGAGCAACTGCACCTGTACTGGATCGGCGTGAACAACGCGCTCGGCACCCCGGACGAAGGCGTCCAGCATGCCGCCCGTATCAACCCCCGGGCGCTGCCGACCGCGGAGCGTCGCGCCCGCCTTGGAACCGACGTAGCCCGCATGTGGCACCAACTGGACGATCCACGACGGACGTTCACGGCGCTTCGCATGGTCGAGCAGGCCGCCCCGGAAGAGGTCCGCCGCCCAGCGCTGCGGGCGATGACCGCCGACCTGCTGTACAGGCCAGCACCGCTGTCGGGGGTTCGGGAGTTCGCGCGGAGGACAGGGGCGGTAGGAGTCTGAGCGAACTCCGGCCCGCCGTGGGCCAGTTCCAGAACCGAGAGCGTCGGGGAGCGCGCCGAGTGCGGCGTGCTCCCCGACCAGACAAGGACCTGCAATGCGTCTATCCGTGATTGGCTGTGGTCACCTCGGCATCCCGCATGCGGCGGCGAAAATTGGTCGTCCTGGCCACCGAGTGGCCCGAGTACCAGCAAGCCGACCCGCAGGCCCTGGTAGGCCATCCCGCCAACCCGCTGTTGGTCGACTGCCGCACCACCCTCGCCCCCGGTCTCTGGCACGCCGCGGGCTGGACCGTGCGCCAGCTCGGACGACCCGGGAAGCAGAACCGGGCCCCGCGTGGATGGGATACCGAGTACCCCATCCATGCGGAAACCTGGAGTTGAGACTCGGAGGGCCCGTTCAGGCCGCGGCCGGCTCCTTCAGGGCGTCGATCAACGCCTGCCACGTCTGCGCATGACACGCCTCGACGCGAGCCAGCTCCCACAACGGATGCGCACGCACCGCGAGAGTCGCCTCCAGGTACGCGTCCCGCAGCTGGCCGAGCTCGGCGGTCTCCTCCTCGTCCCACGGCGCGAGCGATGACATCATCCGGGTGCAACTCTCGGCGGTGGGCCTGCACCGTCGCGCAGTACTCGCCGACCGCCAGCTCTGCAGCGGTGGTAGCGCGGTGGAGTTCGACCAGGTCGTCGGGGAGAGGCAGAGCGTTCGGCACGGCGGCTGTCGTACGGGCGCCCTGGGGGGATCCCACGCAATGGAGCTGTTCGTCAGAATGGTTCGGTACCGCTGCCCTTGATCTCCAGTCGGCCCTCGCCAATCGCATTCCCAGTAGCCGTGAAATGACCCTCCCGGCCGCCGGGCAGCCGCAGGATGCCCCCATGGCTAGCTGGCAGCGCCCAGATCTCGGCGTCCCGATCGGTGCTTGCTACGGCCTGGATAGTGCCCCGCCAGGTGAACAGGTCCCCGGCGGGGTGTTCGGCGTGGAGGTCCGCCTCGACGGGGATCTCCACGCCGCCGTGGATGACGACGGCCGGGCCGTGGTAGCTGCTCATGGCTTCAGGCTATGCGCGGGCAGGCCCTCAAGGGGATCGGCTCGCGGAGGGCTACTGGGTGTCGGCCGGAGGATTGGGTGCGGCGGCCAGCGCCCGTTTGGCCCCGGCCCCTGCCGTTTTGGCGCCAGCAGTTGCAGCTACCGCGCCAGCGATCGAGGCCCAGGCCCCGGCGATCGCGGCTACGGCGCCAGCGGTGGCTGCCACGTGGATCGCCCAGCGGGTGTAGGTGTCGTTCACGGTTGGTGGTCCTCTCCGGTTGGGTGTGGACCACCTCGAAGCTCACCCCCGCGACTTTGGACTGAAACGCTTGCGCATGGCCAGCGACGGTCTCGGCGTGGTCGTGCATCATCTGGGCGTGCGTCTCCAGCGCACTCGGGTCGATCCGGAAACCCGAACCACCCCCGCCCCCGCCAAAGACACCCAAGGCAGACTCCGCAGCCTGGAAGACAAGACCGGACACGGCCCGGCCGACAACCTCGACCAGCGGATCAACCGCAGCCTCGATCACCTGCCCGATGATGTACTGCTCCAGATGCTGCTCCAGGTAGTTGACGGGCTTCTTCGCTCCCTCCTCGATCAACAGCGCCGCGGCCTCCGCCGCACCGAAGGTGGCCACCGCGGCCGCCTGGTCGGCCACGAACGCCGCGGCCATCAGTACCAGCTCGCCGATCGCCTCCACCTTCATCCCGACGATCACATCCGCAGCCACGTCCAGCGCAGTTGCCACCGTGTGGCGGGCCTGCACCAGCTCATCCATGTGACTGGCCGACAGACACGCCCACTTGGCGAGCAGCGCCTCGTGCGAAGCGCCCTGTTATGCCTCGCCCGGCCGCTGGATCGTCGCCGTCGAATCCCGGTGCGCGGAGTCGATGTTCTCCGCGAACTCCCTTACGTGCGAGGCGTACTCGCGGACCTTGTCCTCATTCACCGTGGGCCAGTTGATCCCGATGAACGACAGGAACGACTCCACCTCGCTCGGCAGCTCGATAGCCAAGCCGAAAGCACCCCCCGTTGGTGCATGGTGCACTGACCGTAACCCAGGACACCGTCACGAAGAAACAGAACAAGCTCCTCTGTATCTCGACCAGGACTACAGCGCGGCCTTGACCGCGCTACGGGGCGAGCCAAACTCTCGTGCCGTCAGCTGATATGAGGCACGCCCCCTATCACCGGTGACCTCGCCGTCCGCACCACCCGACTCAACCAGCGCGCGGCCGAGATCAGCGAACAGTACACCGGCGTGGACGAGTGGCACACGCTCACCGGCAGCCCCAGTCCCATCCCGGCCGGCGGCATCCAAGCTCTCCACTCGGTACGCCGCAACGGTCGCTGCTTCAGACGCCCGACTGCTCCTCGTCACCGTCAAACCTCGCTGATGTCTGTACACCATTCGGTGGAAGGGTGCGTGATCGGATCAACTGCCAGTGACAGAGGTGCTATCCACGTTCTACAACCGCAGTCGGAACCCGGCCCCTGCGGCGTATTTCGGAAGGAGAACCATGACTGTCTCCCGTGCGCTGGCGACCACGGCCGCCGGACTGGCCTTCACCACACTGGCTCTCATCGCACCGTCAGCAACCCCGATGGCCGCAGCGGCCGACAGCTGCCGCGGTAGCGCCTGCGATGGAAAGAACCCGAAAGCCATGGGCTGTGGAGCCGGGGCGCAGGACATCAAGGGCACTGCTGGTGTAGTAGTAGCGGGCGGTGGTGTCGGTGGTGCTCCGTTCGTTCACGGGGTCCTCCCGCCGCCCTCCAGCAGGGACCAGCCGCCGGCAGACGAAGGAACGGGCACCCCGGCCCCGGGCCGGAGCCGTACAGTCCAGCCATGACCGACACCACCGCGTCGTGGCGCGAGATCGAACGCACCACGGTGTTCAGCAAGTTCGGCCGGTCCGTGGACCGCGTCGACTTCGAGTTGCCCGACGGACAAAAGGAGGAGTTCTACCTCAAGCGCGAGCGCCCGGGCGGCGCGGTGCTCGCCCTCACCCCCGACCGGCGCGTCATCCTCGCCCGCCAGTACCGGCCCGGCCCCGCACGTGTGCTGTACGAACTGCCCGGCGGCATCATCGAACCCGGCGAGCAGGCGGCGGACGCCATCGCCCGGGAACTGCTGGAGGAGACCGGCTACCAGGGCGAACTCCACGCCGCCGGACCGTACTGGCACGACGCCTACTCCAATGCCCTGCGCATCGCCTTCTTCGCCACCAATTGCGTCAAGGTCGCGGAGCCGACCCCGGATCGCACCGAGTTCATCGACGTCGTCACCCTCCCCCTGCCCGAGTTCCGCACCACCGTGCTCCGCAGGGGCGAGATGACCGACACCGCCGCCGCCTACCTCGCCCTGGACTGCCTCCAGCTCCTGTAACCCCGGGGTGGGCAGGCGGGCCGGCGCCGCAGCTCACCCGCGTACGCCGGGAGGCCGCGATCGCCGCCTCCTTCCCGAGTGACTGCGAGCACGGCTCGCCCTGCCGAGTCCGATTTCGGCGAGGCGAGACGCTCGCAAGCTGTCCGGCGATGAGCTTGGAGGTTCGGGTCTCGTGCTCAGCCGTGCCGACACGCTATATGCGCCGCTGGTGCGCGTTTCCGAACCGCTGGCGCTGCCTGTCTGCTGAACTGGTACCAGAACGATGGCCTTCGTCAGTCGGTCGCTCCTGTTTCAGTTCTGCACATCGTCGAGTACCCCGAGATGGCGCTGCGCAAGGCAGCGGCGGAGGCGTAGGCGTAGGCCGAGCCCCACGGCGGCCTCCAGCTACTCGGGCACGGCCCTCGGCCGGCACCGCTGGCCTTCGGCGTCGTGGCCGCCTTCGCGAGTACGTCGCCCTCCTGAACCCGGACGTCGGGCCTCGCAGTCGCCGGCTGGCGGCCACTACAAGCGACGAGGCCACAGCCCGGGAGCTGAAGCCTCGTCACGGCAAGCACCGTTGCAGTACTAGTGGGCTTCGGCAGGCGTGTTTCCGGTGTCCGTGGCCGCGCGGGTGAGGGCGGCCTGGACGGTGTCGAGTTCTACGGTGAGCTGGTCGCGGAGGGTGGGCAGCAGCGCGAGGGCGGCGCGGGCGGTGTCCGGGTCGGGGTCCGGGTCGGCCTGGGCGGCGGTGATCGCGGCACGCAGCGGCATGGTGGTGAGCGCGGTCTCCCAGGCGGTCCGGTGTACGCCCTGCGCATAGCGGGCGGTCAGGAGCTCCAGTGGGTCGAGCGCGAGTCCGGCCGGCTCCCCGGGGGCGGTGAGGCGGTGGCTGGGCAGCAGCCAGGCGATGCCGTCGCGGGCGATCAGGTCGAAGGCCCGGCTCTCGTCCGGCACCGCCCACTGCCCGTCCCCGGTGGTGGCCTCGGCGAGCAGCCGCTCCAGCATCGCCTCCTCGCGCGGATCGGCGGCCCGCTCGGGATGCGGCCGGTCCCCGACCACCTGTTCCAGGTGGTACCGCTGGCCCCAGCTGCCGACCCGGCGTCGCATCGCTCCCGCGCGGGTCTCCCGGATCGCCGCGAGCGCCAGCGCCCGGGTGGTGAGGTCCCGCCGCACCAGCACCTGGGAGGTTGCGGGCGTCACCCGGGCGAGCTCGGTCTTGATCACGGCCACCGAGGGTCCGTCGTACCACCGCAGGGTCCAGCGGCGGCGTTCGGAGTCGAACCAGGTCTCGATCGGGGTCCGGTGGCGGGTGCCGAGCCGTTCGGCAAGGCGGCGCAGGCGTACCTCAAGGGAGGGGGTGGGGGTGGGCATGAACCGCACAGTAGCGATCGGCGCGGTGCGTGGCGCGTAACGCCGCCGGGCGCCGGCCGGGGTCCACCCGTGGTGATCGCTCGGACGGGTGAGGCCCGCCCGGCCGCGGCCCGGTCGCCGCTCGAACCGGTGAACCGCCTTGCGACGGCGTGACCTTGGACCGCTCCTCCCGTTGCCCCGGGTGTTGTCCGAGTGTGTATGCGATGGAGTGATTCCGTGGACCTGCCCAGTGATCTGCCCACCGATCCGTCAACCGGCCGGCGGGGGGCGAGCCGGCCGCGCGGCGGGCTCTCGCGCCGGACGCTGTTCGGTTCGGCCGCCGCGGCCACCGTGGCCGGAACCGCCGGATTCGCCGGCCGGGCGGCGGCCGCGGTGCCGGCGGCCGTACCGCGCGGTGCCGACGAGCACCAGGCGCGCGACCTGGCGCGGAAGATGCTGATGGTCAGCGACGACGAGCGGCGCGACCTGACGCTCGAGTACCTGAAGATCCTGATCGACGGCAAGCTGCCGCCCAGGGCCCCGCGCAAGAAGGTCCTGGTGGTCGGTGCCGGGGTGGCGGGCATGACCGCCGCGTACCTGCTCAAGCAGGCCGGGCACGAGGTGGTGGTGATCGAGGCCAACGCCAGCCGCACCGGCGGTCGGGTGAAGACCTTCCGGAACATCTTCGAGGACAAGCGGCTGCACGCCGAGGCGGGCGCCATGCGGCTGCCGGACTTCCACCCGATGGTGCTGGCACTGGCCGACAAGCTGGGCGTCAAGCGGCGGCTGTTCTACAACGCCGATGTCGCGCCCGATGCCAGGCCGGTGGGCGAGGTGCCGGCGGTGGTCCACCGCTCGTTCACCGGCGAGGTCTGGAGCAACGGGCCGGCCGACTCCACCTTCAAGGCGCCCACGGCCAACTTCCGCACCTGGATCCAGGTCAACGGCGCGCGCAGCACCCGGGCCGCCTACGCCCAGTCCCCGGTCGCGATCAACCGCACCTTCGGCGCCGATCTGGCCGGCACCACCACGGCGGCCGTCAACGACGCGTTCAAGAAGGTCACGGTGCCGGACGGTCCGATCGCCGACCGGCTGGCCGCCTGGACGGACATCTTCCGGAAGTACGCCGACTACTCCACCCGCCGCTTCCTGTCCGAGGAGGCCGGGTGGGACGACAACCGGATCCAGGCCGCCGGCACCCTGGAGAACATGACGTCGCGGTTGCACTACTCCCTGGTGCCGACGCTGATCGACCACGCGGTGATCAGCCCGACCAACCGCTACTGGGAACTGGAGGGCGGCACTGCCGTCCTCACCGACAAGCTCGCCGAGCAGCTGAAGGGTGAGCTGCGGATGGGCCGCCGGATGACCCGCCTGGTGCAGACGGACAGCGGGGTGCGTATCGAGACCACCGCGGAGAGCGGCGACGAGGAGTCCTGCGACGGTGCGCCGACCGCCCCCACGGAGGTCTTCCAGGGTGACTACGCCATCGTCACCATCCCGTTCAGCGCGCTGCGGTTCTGTTCCATCGAGCCGTTGATGTCGTACCAGAAGCGACGTGCGGTGACCGAGTTGCACTACGACTCGGCGACCAAGGTGCTGCTGGAGTTCAAGAACCGGTTCTGGGAGGAGGGCGGCGCCGGCTTCACCGGCGGCGGCTGCGTCTCGGACAGTGCCAGCCGGTTCACCTACTTCCCCTCGCACTCGCCGCAGGGGTCGAAGGGCGGCGTGGTGCTGGCGTCCTACACATGGTCGGACGACGCGATGCGCTGGGACTCGCTGACGCCGGGCGAGCGGTACGCCTTCGCACTGAACGACATGGAGCGGATGTTCGGGCCCCGGGTCCGTGCCGAGTTCACCGGGGTGGGCGCCACCCAGTCCTGGGCCCGGGCCCGTTACGCGCTCGGCGAGGCGGTGATGTTCACCCCCGGCCAGGTGCACGACCTGCACCCGGCAGCCAGGACCGTCGAGGGTCGGGTGCACTTCGCCGGTGAGCACACCAGCCTGAAGCCGGCCTGGATCGAGGGCGCGCTGGAGTCAGCTGTGCGGACCTTCCTGGAGGTGCATCCGCGCTAGCGGCTGCACCCGGTTGTGCCGAAGGCGGTGAGCGGGGGCGACCCCTGGCTCACGGGTCTTCTTCGGCCGCGAGCTGGCTGGTTGTACGCGGGCGCGGCGGACATGGTTCCTCCTTTCGACCGGCGGACGCATGACCGAGGCGGGCCATGCGCATGACACGCTAGCCAGGTTGAGGGCCCGTGGGGAAGAGTGCCTACTTGATCGAGTAGCCCTTCCGTAGTCGAAGGGCTACTCGCGGTAGCCCGAGTGGGGGTGCCCACGCGCCGGGTTCCGTCACTCAGGGCGGCGCTGCAGAGGGCGATGATGCCCGGGGCGCCGTCGCTGAGTCCCGTCCTGCTCCGCCAGGTGCCGTCCGCCGAGCGCATCCGGTCTCACACCGCGCCGTGTGGAGCGGGCGGTGGGGGCGGAGAGTCCATGATCTTGTCGTACCGGAATGGCAGGAAGTTGTTCTCGATCAGGAAGGAGCGGGAGTAGGTCGACTGCCGGGCGTGCGTTCCGCTGTGGGCCAGTTCCAGGACCACCGCGGCCGCGTGTGCCGCATTGGCCCACTTCTTGAAGAGGACGACGTGCTGGTCCGTCTTGTCGATCATGTCGCCGGCCCGCAACTCGTCCAGGCCGTCCAGCCGGGTGGCGAAGTCCGGAAGCGTCCAGGTGGTCTCGCCCCAGTTGTCGGCGGCGCTCGACGGCAGGTTCCAGGCCATCGAGATGTAGCCGGAGCAGTCAGTGCGGTAAGTGCCCCCGCTGTCCGTGTGCTTGACGCTCTTGCTGTACGGGACGCCCTCCGTCACCCAGGTCTGCGCCCTGGCGATCACGTCGGTGCGGGAGATCGGCTGCCCGGCTTGCCCCAGCGGGTCGGTGATCGGGCCGGACGGGAAGCCCGCGGCCGCCGCCCCCGCGGCGAGTTCCTCGGCCGTCGCGGTACTGGGGTCGGGGACCGTCGGGGTGAAGGGGGTGAGCCAGCTCGACGGCGTGCGGGCAGTTGGTGCGGGAGGCGCCGCGGTCCTGGCGGACGAGGGCCGTGCGGCCGCCGGTAACCGGGTGCCGGGCCGGCCGGTGGCGGCGTACGAGAGGCTCTGCGTGCCCGTGCCCGTGCCCGTGCCCAGGCACAGGGCGACGGCGGCCCACAGGGCGGCGGAACGGCGAGTCATCGGCTTGCGCATGGCAGCGGTCTCCAGTGACGGTGCTGACGGAGGCTCGTACGAGGCCGTGCAGGCCGACAGCGGGGTCGACCGCATGACCTCGGCTGGACGGGGCTCGAACCACCGGCCACTGACCCCTGAGCGGTATCCCGATGATCGGAGGGGTCGCCCGTGTACCCCGTCCGGCGCGCCGTCGGACGGACGATTGGCGGCGGGCAATGACCCGGACGAACGACCTGACACCGTGTCGGCCGATGGTGCAGCGGATCGGCCCGCGCCGGCCCGCGCCGGCCCGCGCCGGCTCGGATCGCCTATGCCGGCTCGGGTTTGGCGGTCGGTGCTCGCTCAGGCCGTGAACTCGATCCCTCGCAGCCCACGGGCCGCCGCGCGATCGAGCAGCACCGCGGACGCGCAGCCCGCCACCGCCCCCGACGGGCCGGCCAGTTCGGCGCGCAGCCGGCCGACGGCGCGGCGGTGCCGGGTGAAGGCGTACGCGGACACCCGGCGGGCCCGGGCGTACTGGCCCTGTCTGGCCTCGGCCGGGGTGCTGTCGAGGAGTATCAGATGCAGCCGGCGGCCCTGCCGGTGCGCCGCTCTGACCAGCCAGTCGCGGACCCAGGGCAGGGTGCCGCAGTCGTGCACGAGCAGCGGACCACCCGCCAGCAGCGCCCGGTGCAGCCGCCGGTAGTGGTGCAGCCGGACCAGCGGGCGGTAGACCGCGTACGGCAGGCCGGGCGGGAGCAGGCGGGCGTAGTGCTCACGGCTGAACTGGGAGTCGATGGCCGGCGCCTGGGCGCAGCGCCGTATCAGGGTGCTCTTGCCGCTGCCGGGCAGGCCGCTGACCACCACCAAGTCGCCGGGCGGGTAGCTCAGTACGGCCGGGCCGGCCGGGGGCGTGCCGTGCCGTAGGTCGTGCAGACCGCGCGGGCGCAGCACCCACGGCCGCTCCGGGCGGCCCGGCGCGGGCTGGGCGCCGATGCTCGCGGTGGCGGACCGAGTGAGGCCGGAGCCGATGGTTTTCCGCACTTTCCCTCCTCATCCTCCCGGATTTCTCCACTCCCCTGGGTTGTCCATGGGATTGTCAAGAGATGGTAATGGCGGGGTCTGACAGTGCTGCGGCACCGAAGGCGCAAGGGGTCGACTCGGAGCGGCTTCGGGACTCGGCTGTGACGTTTTGGCGCTCTGTCGCGTTGATGGCCTGAGGGAATGTGGGTGTACGGAGGTCCGGGATGGTCGCGAGCAACTGTGTCTGCGCCGGTGGTGGAATCGGCCGTGGTGCCGGTGGTGCGAGGCGCGCCGTGCTGGGCCGGGCCGAGGACGTGCGGTGGGCCGCCGGTGCGGTGGTGGCGGGGCTGGCAGTGGCGCACGGCTTCGGGAACTTCTACGCGCTGACGGCGCGTCCGGAGGAAGTGGTGGTCCGGCGGGTCAACCTGATGAAGGGCCGGCCCGCCGGGCAGACCGGCAGTGTGACCACCGCGCCGGCCCGGATTCCGCTGCTCTTCGACTGGGCCCGGCTGCCCGACGGGATCGGCCACCGGGAGGTGACCGCACTGATCGATGCGCTGTTCACGCTGGGCCCGTTCGGCTTCCAGGGGCCCGCGCCCGCCGACCTGCCCGGCCATCTGACGGCGGAGGAGGACGGCCGGCGCACCGTCCAGGTGATCGCCCCGGGTTACTCCTGCCCGTCGAACGAGTTCCTCTCCCGGGCGCTGGCCGGCACCCGGAGCGATCTGCTGTTCATCACCTCGGCCAACCGCTCCCGGCGCGCCACCGGCGCCGACGAGGAGCCCGCGCACTGGCGGGCGGCGGCCCTGCGGGCCGAGTTCGGCCGGGAGGCCGGGGTGCGGATGCTGGAGCACGCCGACGAGGAGGCCGCGCGCCGCAACCACCCCTTGCACGAGCCGATGTCCACCTCGGTGCTGGCCTTCCACCGGACCGACGGCGTCGACGAGCACGGGCGGCCGCGGCTGGTGCTCCAGCGGCACGGCTCGCTCCCGCTGGAGCGGATCCGGCAGGCCGCCGAGCGCTTCGGCTTCGGTCTGACGCTCGGCCCCGGCGCGCAGCGGCGGTTGTCGAGGCGCCAGTACGACGACGCCGCCGAAGGGAGTTGAACCGCCCGAAACCTCGGCTAAATTCAGCCGTGGCGCTCTTGTTGCCGTTTCATTACCTCCTGGGTGATCTTGTCCGGGCAATTCATGGCATCCTGGGGCGCTGAGACCGACAGGCAACAGGGAACGCGGGCGTCGGCCGATCCTATTCCCGAGGTCCCCGTTGCCGGCCGGTCCGAGGCCGGCCGAGCCCGGTCGGCCGGTGAAGTCGGGGGACAGGGGTAGTACGCGATGAGATTCTGCTTCCTGGTGGAGGAGCAGTACCGAAACGATGGCATGCCACTCGACGTGGTGCGCCAACTGCGGGCCTGGGGCCACCGGGTGGACGTACTGCGGCCCGGCGGTTCGCTGCTCGACCTCGGCGAGCTGATCCGGGACGGTGCCCATGACGCCTGGGTGCTCAAGACCGTCTCCGGCGGCCCTGGTCTGGGACTGTTGGAGGCTGCCGCCGGCGCCGGACTGACCACCATCAACGATGCCCGGGCGATCCGGGGCGTACGGGACAAGGCTCGGGCCGCCGTGCTGGCCGAGCTGGCCGGTCTGCCCGTCCCGGTGACCTGGGCGGCGGCCAGGACCGAGGACCTGGCCCGGATACCGGTGGACCGCTACCCGCTGGTCGTCAAGCCCGCCGACGGAAGCTCGGGCCGGGCGGTCCACCGGGTCGACGCCCCGGAGCAGTTGACGGCGCTTGAGCAGTGCCCCGGGAGTGAGGGCCTGCTTCTCGCGCAGCCGTACGTGCCCAACGCCGGTGTGGATCTCAAGGTTTACTGCGCCGGTGGTGAACTGTTCGGCACCGAGCGGACTTCGCCGCTCGCCCGGGGCGGCGGGCCGGTCCGGGAGCGGCCGGTGGCGCTGAGCCCCGAGGTCGCCGCCATCGCCACGGCCGTCGGCGAGGTCTACGGCCTGGACCTGTACGGGGTGGACGTCCTGCTCGGCCCGGACGGGCCCGTGGTGGTGGACGTGAATGACTTCCCGAGCTTCCGGCAGGTGCCGGACGCCGTGGCCAAGGTGTCCCGGGCCGTCCTTCGACTGGCGCGGAACGGATCCTCGTGGCCGTCGGCGCTGCCGGGCGCGGTCCGGATCCCCGACCAGGTGGGCGCCGTATGAGGATCGGCCTGCTGACCGCGGCTCCCGGGCACCCGCTGCTGGCGGCCACCGCGGCCCTGCTGGCCGAGGACGGGCACCGGGTGGCGCACCTGGCGCCCGACCAGGATCCGCCAGAGCCGGCCGCGCTCGCCGAGGTGTACCTGCTCAAGGCCCGCACTCCGGCGGCGCTCGTACTCGCCGAGCGGCTGGAGAACATGGGAGTGCCGGTGGTCAACTCGGGCGCCTCGACCGGCTTCTGCCAGGACCGGGTGCGGATGGCCCGCCTCGCCGAGCGGGCCGGGCTCCCTTTCGCCGCCACCACCGCACTGCCGGACCTGGCGGCGCTGGCGGGCCGAGGGCCGGTCCGGCACCCACTGGTGGTGAAGAGCCGGCACAGCCGCCGGGGCGACCTGGTCGCGAGGGTGGCGGACGACCGCCGGTTGCGTGAGCTCGCCGACCGGTGGCCCGGGGAGCCGGTGGTGGTCCAGGACCTGGCGCCCGGATCGGGCTGGGACCACAAGCTCTGGGTGGTCGCGGGAGAGGTCTTCGCGGAGCTGCGCCATTCCGAGCTCGCCGAGGGGGAGCGGCTGCCGTCCCGTTCGGTGGATGAACTTCCGTACGGCTGGCGGGAGTTGGCGCTTCACGTCGGTGAGGTGTTCGGGCTGGATGTGTACGGGGTGGACATCTTGGACGTCGGGGGCGTGCCGCTGATCGTGGATGTGAACGCCTTCCCGGGGATCCGGGGGCAGCAGGGCGCGCCGGGCGCGCTGGCCCGGTTGGCGGTCGCGGTGGGACACGGGCTGCACCGGCCGAGAACGCTCCGACCGGCGGTGACCGGGGCCGGAGAACCGATGCCGCCGCCCGGCGGGGCGGCGGCACCCAGAGGGACGGCTCAGTAGCGTGGGGCGAGCAACTCGCCGGTGGCGGCCGAGTGCACGGTGATGGCCTCGACCGGGCACAGCTCCGCCGCCTCGGTCAGGTTCGGCAGGTCGTCCGAGACGGGGCGCAGCACTCTGGCCCGTCCGTCCGGGCCGAGTTCGAGATCGCCGGGAGCGGTGCGGGCGCAGGCACCGGTGCCCACGCAGCGGGTGCCGTCCACCCGTACGGTCAGCTCCCGCTCGGCGGCGCTCACCAGGCCACCCGCAGCGATGCCGGGCTCCGGGTAAGCAGGCCCGTGCGCCAGGCGATCCCCTCGACCGGCTCGGCGAGCCGCAGGCCGGGCAGTCGCCTCGCCAGCTGGTGCAGGCCCAGCTCCAGCTCCATCCGGGCCAGCCAGGCGCCCAGGCAGTGGTGCGGTCCGGCGCCGAAGGTGAGGCTGGGGGTGCCGAGCGGGGCGAAGTGGTCGAGCGTTTCGCTCGGCGGGTAGACCTCGGGATCGTGGTTGGCGGTGCGCACGTCGGCGGCCACCACGCTGCCGGCCGAGATGGCCACCCCGCCGATCTCCAGGTCGGCGACGGCCCGGCGGAGCAGGCCGGGAATCTCGGCGGTGTCGCCGAGCGGGACGGCGCGCAGCAGCTGTTCGGCGGCGGCGGTAGCGTTCTCCTGATCCGCCCCGATCCGCGCCCAGGCGGCCGGGGACTCGGTGAGCAGCTGGACCAGCGCGTTGCCGAAGGAGGTCATCGTGGTCTCGTGCCCGGCCACCACCAACCCGCAGACCAGCACCACCAGTTGGCCTTCGGTCACGCCCTCGGTGACGTCCGCCGCCTGCAGCAGGCTGCTGACCAGGTCATCGCCGGGGTTCTTCCGGCGCTGGGCGATGAGCTGCTCCGAGAAGGCGTAGAACTCGCGCATCGCCTGCCGGACCCGCTCGGCCGGGTAGGCGGAGGTGGAGAGCGCGTGGTCGCTCCAGTAGGAGAGCCGCTCGTGGTCCACGCCGTCCAGGTCCATCAGCCGGCTGATCACCGCGATGGGCAGTGAACCGGTGAGCCCGGCGATCACGTCGACCGGAGAACCCGAGGCCTCGAGGCCGTCGATCAGCTCCTCGACCACCGACTCCACCCAGGGGCGCCAGCGCTCGATCGCCCTTGGGGTGAAGGCGCGTTGGACGGTACGGCGGAGCCGCTGGTGCTCGGGTCCGTCGATGTTGAGAAGGCCCTCCGGGTCGTCCAGGAGGTTCGGGCCGGTGGAGGTCGGCGGCGCGTCCGGGGTGTAGAGCGAGGCGCGGTCCAGCCGCGGATCGGTCAGCACCTGCCGGACGTCCGCGTGCCTGGTCGCCAGCCAGACCGGAGTGCCGTTGGGCAGCGCGGTCAGTCTGGGTGGCCCGGGCTCCGCGTGGCGCAGACAGTGCAGTGGGATCAGCGGCTCGGCGGATTCGGCCTCACCATGCTCGACGGTCATTCCGTCCTCCTCGCGGTCGGGGGAGGGCACGCCACGTCTGCGCGCCGTTACCGACGGTAACTCGCCGCGTCCCGGGCAGGAAGACCGTGAACCGGCCAAGGGATCATCGAATGTCGGCCATTCGGGGCGGCGGACCGGCCGTGGGGCCCGCTGTCGGGCAGTGGGCCCCACGGCCGGTCCGGGGAGCGGTCAGACGCCGGTCTCGGCGGGGAGCCGACCGGAGCGCACGGCGGCGAGCAGCGCCGCGTGGTCGGCCTCACTCTGGTCCGCGTAGGCCACCGCGAACGCGGCCATCGCCTCGTCCAGGGCCTCGCTCTTGCCGCAGTACCCGGCGATCACGGCCGCGTCGGCGGTGTGGGCGTGGGCCCGCGCGAGCAGCGCACCGGTCAGCCGGCCGTAGTCGTCCAGCTGCTCCGGCAGCAGGACCGCCGGGTCGACGCTGCCCTTGCGGTTACGGAACTGCCGTACCTGGTAAGGGAGTCCGTTCACCGTGGTCCAGCCCATCAGTATGTCGCTGACCACCTGCATCCGCTTCTGGCCGAGCACCACCCGGCGGCCCTCGTGCCCGGCGGCTGACACCGGGTACCCCGCCCGGGCCAGATGCGGAAGCAGGGCGGACGGCCGGGCCTCCTTGACCTGGAGCACCAGCGGTTCCTCGCGCCGGTCCAGCAGCAGCACGACGTACGAGCGGGTGCCGACGCTGCCGGTGCCGACCACGCGGAACGCCACGTCGTGCACGCTGTAGCGGGCCAGCAGCGGGTGCAGCTCGACCGGAACCGTCTCCAGGTACTCGGCGAGGGAGTTCGCGACCTCCGCCGCCCGGGTGTCCGACACCTCGCTGAGCACGGGCGGTGCGGCGGTGAACCGCCACTGGCCGTCCCGGCCCCGGACGGTGGACTCGGCGGCGAACTTGGCGCTGGTGTTGCGCAGTGCTTTGGCGCCCACACCGTCCAGCACGTCGGTCAGTTCATGTGCGTCGGCGAAGGTCACGAGCCTGTCGTCGGCGACCGCGTTCCAGGCGTCCTGGGCGGGGAGCCTGGCCAGCAGGCGCATCGTCCGCCGGTAGGAGCGGACCGTGTCGAAGGCGGCCCGGCGGCAGGTGGGCTCGTCCGTGCCCGCCTGCCGGCCCGCCAGCACCAGGCTCGTCGCCAGCCGCTTGAGATCCCACTCCCACGGCCCGGGCACGGTCTCGTCGAAGTCGTTTATGTCCATCACCAGACGGCCGGTGGCGTCGCCGTAGAGGCCGAAGTTGGCCGCGTGCGCGTCGCCGCACAGCTGCGCCAGGACGCCCGAGGCCGGTCCGGCGGCCAGGTCGCAGGCCATCAGGCCGGCCGCGCCGCGCAGGAAGGCGAAGGGGGAGGCGGACATCCGGCCGACCCGGATCGGGACCAGCTCCGGGAGCCGCCCGGCGTTGCCCTCCTCGACGGCCCGCGCCACGCTCGGGCGGTCCTCGGGAAGGGTGAGCCGCGCATGCGCCTCGCGGGGCACCTGCTCACGCAGCCGCCGGCCGCGCCGCTTCTCACCCCTGGGCGGCGGCCACGGCGCGAAGCCCGGGACCGCGAAGGTCCTGCTGCCCTCCCGCACCGTGTGCCCCTTGCTCCCCGTCCTCGGTTCGACCGTCCTCGCCACTGCCGGACTCCGTTCCCTCACACGCCATCAGTTGGCTTTGCCGCAGGTGGGAACGGTACCTGGTGGGGCTGGACAGAGGCGGCAACTGAGCTGGGGAGGCGACGTAGCGGCGGACGGGCGTGCCGGACGGGTGCGCCGGACGTGGCAGGACCGGCCGGACCCACCGGGGACGGGGAGTTCGGTAGGAGCCCGGTGGGCGCCGGAGCCCGCGACGTAGCATGCCGGTATGCCTCATGACCCGCGTGCGCTGGACGAGAACCTGCTCGACTTCTGGCGCGAGTACCACCTCTGCACCCTGACCACCCTGCGGCCGGACGGCACCCCGCACGTCGTCCCGGTGGGCGCGACCCTCGACCCGGAGACCGGCACAGCCCGGGTGATCAGCAGCCGGAACAGCCGCAAGGTCCGCAATGTGCTGGCGGCCGGGCCGGGCGGGCTGCGGGTCGCGGTCTGCCAGGTGGACCGGGCGCGTTGGTGCACGCTGGAGGGCATCGCGGTGGTGAGCGACGACCCGGAGCGGATCGCCGAGGGCGTGCGCCGCTACGCCGAGCGCTACCGCCAGCCGCGGGAGAACCCGGAGCGCGTGGTCATCGAGATCGCGGTGGACCGGGTGCTCGGGCGGGGCTGAGCCCGCGCGGAGGGGCGCCGCGGTGGGCGCTCAGTGATCGTTTATCGGCTGTTGAGAGCCGGACGCGAGGATCGGGGTGTCCACCGCCCGCAGCTCGCGAGGAGAGTGCCCGCCGCATGCCGTCCAACGACCTCACCCAGCCCGCCGATCAGACCGACGACGCCGAGAACTTCCGCAAGCTGCTGAGCGGGTTGGTCAGTTCCCTGGACACGGACCGGCGTGAACTCGCCTCCCGCGGGGAGTTGCCCAGGGCCCGGAGTGCCGTCCCGCCCCGGGCTCCCGGGCTTGCGGCGCTGGCCGGCTGACCGTGCGGGCGCGTCGCAGCGTCGTACGGAGCACGCGGCAGTGCGGCGCGCCTGAAGGTCAGGCGGACTGGAGCACCTGGTCCAGGAAGGCGTCCAGATTCACCTGGGTCCGCAGGATCTGCTCCTCCAGCGTCAGCGACTCGGTGACGCGCTCGGCCAGTTGCGAACGTTTCTTCCCCCGGACGTACAGCGAGCAGGCGAGGTCCGCGCAGACGTAGGTTCCGACGGTGCTGCCGTCGCGTCCGGCCTGGCCCGCGCGGCGGGCGGCCAGCAGAGCGACGCCCGAACCGGCGTGGGTGGTTATGCAGAAGGAGCAGAGGCTGCTCTTCAGCACGCTCCGGCGGATGCCCGTGGTGGCGCGCAGCGTGATCCCGACCAGGCCGTCGGGCCGCTCGGCGACCAGGTAGGCGCGGTCAGGGGCGCCCGGATCGCGCCAGCCCAGGAAGTCCAGATCCGCCCAGGGAAGATCGGCCGATTCACGGGGCAGCCGGAGCCTGCGCGCCTCTCCTTTGGTGCAGTTCACGAAGGAAGCGCGGATCTGTTCGTCGGTGACCGGTTTCATGTGATCGGAAGCTAGCACCGCGCCGCGCCGGCGTCGCCTGAATTTCTCCGGGGGCTGTCGCTATGCTCATGCCGGTGCGATGATCAAGCCGGTTCATGACCGAGCCGCGAGCGAGCTGCCCCAGCAGGGCAGTTGGATCCCGTCCGCGCGCCGGCCGCGCGGACGGCAGCCGAGCCCGAGGGGGCCCATGGAAAAGCGGAATGTCCTGATCACCGGCGGCTCGGCGGGCATCGGACGCGCCTGCGTGGCACGGTTCGCCGCCGACGGGCACCGGGTCTGGTTCACCTACCACTCGGGCCGGGAACGCGCCGCCGAGCTCGCCGAGGAGTTGAACCGCGAGGGACCGGGGACGGTCCGGGCCTTCCCGTTCCGCCAGGGCGAGTGGTCCGACCACGAGCGCCTGGTCGGCGAACTCCCCGGCCCCGTCGACATCCTGGTCAACAACGCGGGCGCGGGATCGGCCACCATCGAGCGCTACGCCGAGGGAGCCGCGCACGAACAGGACGCCGCGCTGCTGCGGATCAACGCGGTCGGGCCGCTCTGGCTGATCGGGCAACTGCTGCCCGGGATGCGGGAACGCGGCTTCGGCAAGATCGTCAACGTCTCCAGCGTCGGCGGGGGCATCTCCCAGTTCCCCGGCTTCCGGCTCGCCGACGGGATGAGCAAGGCCGCCGTCGGCCACCTCACCCGGCAGCTGGCCGCCGAACTCGCCCACGAGAACGTGGACGTCTTCGCCGTCTGCCCCGGTGCCACCGCGACCGGCATGTTCGAGGCCAGCACCCTCACCGGCCTCTCGTCGGACGAACGGGCCGGGCTGCTCGCCCGCCTGCCGCGCGGACGGCTGATCGAACCGGACGAGGTCGCCGAGCTGGTCCACTGGCTGGCCGGCCCGCACTCCGCGCTGCTGCACGGCGCCGTCATCGACGCCTCGATGGGACTGGGCGTCCACCCGGGACTCATCACCGCAGCCCCCACCCACCACGACGCCGGAGGCCACTGATGGTGTCACGGACCGCCGCCGCCCTCACGGCCGCCTCCCCGGCCATTGCCGAGGCCCACTTCCGCGCCGAGGCGCGGCCCTACCACCCCCGGCTGCGCCCGGACGGCTACCTCAACCTGGGCACCGCCGAGAACCGGCTGGTCGGTGACCTGCTCGCGGACCACCTCGCCCGGCCGGGCGCGCTCACCGAGGAGAACACCCGCTACGCCGAACTCCACGGAAGCCCCGTGCTGCGCCGGCGGATCGCCGAACTCCTCACCCGCACCGGCCGGTCCGCGGTCGATCCGGAGGACCTGGTGGTGGTCAGCGGCGCCACGGCCGCGCTCGACATCATCGCCACCATCCTCTGCGACCCGGGCGAGGCGATCGTCGTGCCCGCGCCCTACTACGCGGCCTTCGACACCGACCTCGGCGGCCGGTCCGGCGCGCGGGTGGTCCCCGCGCTGCTGGACGAGTCCGACGACTTCGCGCTCTCGGCCCGGGCGGTGGACCGTACGGTCACCGAACTGCACCGGCAGGGCGTGACGGTCCGGGCGGTGGTGCTGGCCTCGCCGTCCAATCCGCTCGGCCAGGTGCACAGCGCCGAGCAACTGCGCGAGCTAACCCAGGTGGCGGCGGCCCACGACCTGGACCTGGTCGGCGACGAGCTGTACTCGCACTCGGTGTTCGGCCCGACCCCGTTCACCAGCCTGCGCAACCCGGCCGTCGGCCAGGCCAGGGCGGGCCGGACCCACACCATCTGGGGCTTCGCCAAGGACTTCGGCCTGCCCGGTTTCAAGACCGGGGTGCTGCACGTGACGGACCCCCGGGTCCGCGCGGCCGCCCGCGCACTGTCCTACTTCGCCCCGGTCTCCACCGGTACCCAGTCCTTCCTCGCCGACCTGCTGGACGACCCCGAGTGGACGGCCGGCTTCCTCGCCGAGAACCGGCGCCGGCTCGCCGCCTCGTACGCGGCGACCGCCGGCGCGCTGGCCCGGGAGGGCATACCACACATCCCGGCGGAGGCCGGCTGCTCGCTCTGGCTGGACCTGCGCGACCGGCTGCCCGAGCCGACCTACGACGGCGAGCGCGAGCTCTGGCGGACCATCCTGGAGCAGGCCAGGGTCAGCATCATCCCCGGCGAGATCTTCCATCCCAACGCCCCCGGCTGGTTCCGACTCTGCCACACCCAGGACCAGGAGACGGTCGCCGAGGCGGTGGCCAGGCTGGGCAGGCTGCTCGGTTCGCGGCCTCGGCCCTGAGGCGCAACCGACCCTGGCCCCGGGAGTCAACTGCCGTGGCTCTACAGTGAACTGATGATCAGACACATCGAGTTCGACCGACTGCACAATTTCCGAGACCTCGGCGGCTACCGCACGGAGGACGGCCGTACCGTGCGCTGGGGCGCGCTCTACCGGTCGGACTCGCTGGCCAAGCTTGCCGGCGAGCCCGACCGGGAGCGTTTCCGGGCCCTGGGCATCCGTACCGTGATCGACCTGCGCTACCCCTGGGAGATCGAGGCCAGGGGCCGGGTACCGGAGGACCTCGGGGTCGCGTACCACAACCTCAGCATCGAGCACCGCCCGTACGACCAGGCGGCGCTCGGCCCCGAGACCGACACGGCGGCCTTCCTCGCCGAGCGGTACGCGGAGGTGGCCGAGGACGGGGTGAAGGAGCTCCGGCGGGTCCTGGAAGTGATCGCCGCCGACGGCGGCCCGCTGGTCTTCCACTGCGCATCGGGCAAGGACCGTACGGGAATCGTGGCCGCGCTGGTACTGGACCTGCTCGGAGTGCCCGAGGAGACGGTGGTGGCCGACTTCGCGCTGACCGGGCTCGCCACCGAGCGGCTGATCGCGGACTGGCGAGCGGCGAATCCGGGCCACGAGCTGAACTGGCCCGGGTACGGGACCGCGCCGGCCGTGCTGATGCGGCTCTTCCTCGACGGGCTGGCGGAGCGGCACGGGTCCGTGCGTGGCTATGTCGGCGAAGTCCTGGGCCTCGGGACGGAGTTCGGCGAGCGGCTACGCGAGCGGCTGCTCGTCGACTGAGCTCGGGCGGCCGTCAACGGCGGCCTCGGGGCACTCCGGAGCCGCCGTGCCGTCGGCCGGGGCCCGGGGCGGGGCTGTTCAGCGGCCCTGAGGGGGTTCTCAGGCGCCGGGGATCCGCACCCGCATGGTCAGGCCGCCTTCCGGGCGTGCGGTGGCCCCGATGGCGCCGCCGTGCGCCCGGACCACCGAGCGGACGATGGACAGGCCGAGCCCGACGCCCTTGTCGCTGCGGGTGCGGTCGGCGCCCTTGACCCG